>NZ_BAWZ01000020.1:0-70593 GCF_000698105.1 Geomicrobium sp. JCM 19037
CCAGAAGCGCCGTCTGAAGGCAACGAAGAAGAGCAACCAGAACCAGAAGCGCCGTCTGAAGGCAACGAAGAAGAGCAACCAGAACCAGAAGCACCATCTGAAGGCAACGAAGAAGAGCAGCCAGAACCAGAAGCACCATCTGAAGGTAACGAAGAAGAAGGAACGAATGATGAGGACACAGAGACAGGCAATGACTCTATGTCTCAGTTTGAGCAAGAAGTTGTAGATTTAACAAACGAAGAGCGTACATCAAGAGGTCTTGAGCCACTTGAAGCGTACACAGACTTAAGCGATGTTGCACGTGTTAAATCAGAAGATATGAGAGATAATAATTATTTCTCACATGATAGCCCTAGATACGGTTCACCTTTTGATATGATGAATGAATTCGGCATTGATTACAGAAGTGCAGGAGAAAACATCGCAGCAGGGCAGACGAGTCCTGAACAAGTGGTGAACGGCTGGATGAATTCCGATGGACACCGCGCGAACATTCTTGATCCACAGTATACGCATATCGGTGTCGGACACGCTGAAGGCGGAAGCTATGGACAATACTGGACGCAAATGTTTATGTCTCGCTAAAACGATTAGAATATGAAAAAAGGCGTAAGGATTATCAACCAATCCTTACGCCTTTTTTAGAAGTAGATTAAACGTTGTCCGTGTACCCGTAAGACCGCAAATCATTCCATAGAGCAGGCTATCGCATGATTTGCGGTCCATTAAGTAGGTGAGTCGGTAAAATCTTGCCATAGAAGCTAGAAATTCTCCCATAGAACGGCAAAAAAGCATCTCGATTATTTTAAAAATGGACCATAGCTAGGCGCGTCATCAGCGTAAACGACTTCAGCGCATATGTATTACCCTTCAATTAGCGCTTGATAAATGAGCGTTCTGCCTGCCACTTCCGCGATGACAAAATATTGCACTGAACCTGTGTTCTCTGTCTCGTAGATTGGGGTCCCTTCTGGAAGTTGTGTGGCCGACAACTCTTCAAAACGACTCGGATCATCTGTCGTTTGTACAATTTCTCCGATAAAGGAACCTTTCTCGTACGTATTCAAATCAATGTGTTCATAATCTGTTACATTGCTAAAAATTGTGGAGTCGTACTCAAAAATATCGGCGCTTTGAGATTGCCGCAAAACATCTTCAGCAGTCGGGTTAGGATCTTCACAACCGATGAGCAATAACACTACCAAAAATAACACAATACGCTTCACGACGTTTACCTCGCTTTCGCACTTAGGTTATGGATTCAGAAGTGAGAGTTTTTCTACATACCAATAATATCTCTACGTTTAGCCTCATAAACCTGAAAAACCAGCTACCCGCAGGCACCGTGGTGCTGACAAATAGCTGGTTCGTTTTTGGCACGGGTTGAAGCTACGATCTTAAAGCGGCAATACATACCGAAACACAGCAAAGAAATGTGCCGCTGAGCCGGCGATAACGAATACGTGCCATACGGCATGATGGTATGGAAAACTCCGCCACACGTAGAATACAGTACCTACTGTGTAGAAAATGCCTCCCGCAAGTAGCAACATCATACCTTCGGGTGGCAATACGAGAGATAGCGGTTGCCACGCGATGACGATAATCCAACCCATACCAATATAGAAAACGGTTGATAACAGAACGAACCGTTTTACAAAAAATGCTTTAAATGTAATGCCAATCGCTGCAATTCCCCAAACGATGCCGAACAGAATCCAGCTTAGGGCACCGTCAAGCGCGAGAAAAAGAAACGGTGTGTACGTCCCAGCAATAAAAAGGTAAATGGACGAGTGGTCAAAGATCTCAAACAAATTCTTAACTTTTCCTGTTGGAAAACTGTGTAACAGTGTAGAGTTAACATAAAGAAGCGTCATTGTCGCCCCGAAGATGGCAGCACTTACGATGTGGAGCGCGGTCCCATAGATCGACGCATATACAATCAGGATAACAAGAGCGGTAACGCTCAGTAATGAACCAACGCCGTGGGTGATGGCATTAGCAAGTTCTTCACGTCTCGAAAACACATGGGTTTCGGATGCCAAGAGTGATCCCCCCAGTACTCATTAAACTACTACTTATTATACGGCATTGACGGCAAAAAGCATACTGCCACAAGTTGCTCGTGTATATATAGAAGAAAAACGACTCAACTCTATTTTTAAGAGTTGAGTCGTTAATATCATACATTATTTTGCAAATACGTGTTGACCGATACGTTTTGTTTCTTCACGAGTCGCATTCCAATGGTTAGTAGCTGTTTCAGGGTTGTAGAAGAAGATTGAGCCTTGACCTTGGCCATCAAATGCTAATGCTTCACGAGCAGCAAGCTTAGACTCTTCAGCAGCCGGTTCATAGATTGTTCCATCTAACACTGGCTAAATGCATAGTATCCGTTTACGACTTCATAGATGACATCGCGGATTGTATCCGGGTAGCGATCATCAGCAACACGGTTAAGAACGACAGTACCTACAGCAACTTTACCTGCATACGGTTCTCCTTGTGCTTCAGAGTGAATGAGGCGTGCTAACAGATCCAACTCTTCGTTCGTTACTGATTCTGGCATTTGCAGACGCTCTCCGATATTTACATTCGAATCGGGCTTGCCGTTTAATTCTTGAATTTCTTGAATAGAAACTCCGTAATCAACACCGATGCTCCAAAGTGATTCTCCTTCAGATACAGTATGCTCAGAGTTGGCTTGCGTAATATTAGTAAACATAAAAAAGAATGCGATAGACATGATTGTCATTTTCAAGCGTTTCATCGTAAAACCTCCTGTGGGATTTGGTACGAGTGTTACCATAACAATCATCCAGGTCGGTTGCATTAGGAAAAAGAATCCAAAGAACTATTGCGGAATTTGTAAGGTTGATATGACAAGGGTTAACGCCTGAAGTTACAATTAGATTACAATGTTGTTATATATGATATATATCCTAATTTATAGGAGATATGAGAAAAAAGTGTTGGTTTTCCGAATTTTAGCATGGGAGTGAATTCGTTGTTACTCATCGTTACATTTATCGTATTTGGGTTTGTAGTTGCTTTACCTGTAGGGCCAGTAACGATTGAAATGATTCGCGTGAATATGCGGAGTGGGTTCCTCAGTGCTTGGATGATTGGGATTGGCGGAATGGTCATCGATGTCGGAATGATTCTACTCATTTATTTTGGGCTGTCTACTGTCTTTGAATTGGACGCGGTTCAGACTACCATGTGGTTTATAGGAGGTGCTTTTCTACTGCATCTTGGAGTGCAGAGTATTCGAGAAGATTCTATGACGTTAGAGCAAACATCAGGAACTAGAGATGGGCGCTTTCAATCATTTCTAAAAGGCGTTGTATTGGCGCTTACACCTGGGAATCTAATGTTTTGGATCGGCGTATTCGGAACAGTTTTGGCTGCAGCATTGCAAGAAAGTGGCTTCGGCAATTCCTCGTGATTGGCGTGAGTATACTTGGAGGGATTCTCCTCCACGATCTATTGCTATTAACCGTTGTCTCCATCGTAAAGCGAAAAATCAACGGAAAATGGTTTAAAGCGATCTCCATCATTGCAGGTGTTTTACTGCTTGTATTTGCAGCGTATTTCTTACTGTCAGGCGTTCGCAATATTATTGAGTTGTAAAAATGTTGAATTTAAAAGAAGTGGATGTTTATTAAAGGCTTCGAATCGTAATTTTGTAATAGTTTCTACATTTATCTAAGGGTAAGGTGTCTCCAGCACTTAAGGTGATACCAGTGTGCTCGCTGCGTCTACCTCACCCAGAGCCAAGGTGTCAAGGGAGAAATCATTCGATGATGACAGGACTTTAAGTGTTTAGCTAGTATTCGAAGAATGCCGGTACCATCTTGGAACGTGCGATCACATAAATGTATGCAGGGAGCAAGCTATAGCACTATGATGTAGAAGATAAAATAAAACGATCCTTGGGGCATCATATGACGACATTTCATAGGTGTTTGCAGCTATAGGATGGTAAACAAGGAGTAAGAGACAATATCTTTGTTAAAGTGACTGCTGTCCGTAATACGTAAATTGAGAGTTCTTATCTTTTATATCTCATCCCTGGCCAAATGCGATTCAGAACAAGGGCATACAAAAATACGCTGTCGCCGCACTGTATGATTAGTGCTGCATCTACTTAATCTGTTCTAGCCACTATCATAAATTTCTTTATCTCCAATAGGTGAAATACTCAAACCTCTCCTATAGTTTGAAGTAAGTCGATCTTTCAATATATAAAGCTCACTTAAACATTTCGTAACAATCCGGTATTAGATTTGCATCGTAGGTAGAAAATCTCTGTTCGGTCATCATCAAGTAGGCACACTTCATGCCATAAACGAATAGACGTCTTATTCTCCTGCTCTTTGAGTAGTTTGAAGTAAGTCCCATAGATGGATAGGTGTGTTTTGTGAGACTTAGACCATTGTTCTAAGTGATCTAATGATTGAAAATATGCAAGTACAGAATGGATGTCTTTTTTATCTCCAGCGGTATTTACTTCTTCTACCCCCTTAATGGCTAGGCAACCCGAGTTGCTATCCGTTGCCAAATGCTGCACACCTCGATGTAAAACAGGGCGAATCATTTCTTCGTACAATTTCTTCTCCTCGGCTGAAACATCAGTCAAGTCTTGAACTGTTCTAATAAAGCAGCTGTTCTTTGGCAGATGAACAAACGTTTTGTCTTCTGTAGTCGAGACAGTGATCTTTTTATTGCTACCGGGGAATGACTGGTGAACAGATGCTGGGATTCTGTCGCGCATTGCCCCCCAATATTCATGTTTCTTTGATACTTCGAGCGGTGTGAAGTGGGAAACTCCGTCTCTCTGACTGTTACTGGAGTGTGTTGTTTCAAATTCATCAATGAAAATTCGAAACGCCTCAAAGGATAAGCCGAAACGTCCTGAAATAGTATGATTTCCATTTAGAAATGTCATGATCTTTGGAGAGTTGCGCCATTCGTCGTATACTTTAATGTCTTTAAAGTAACAGAGAAACAATACGTTCACAGTATCCTTATCTTCAGAATGTATGGCAGTATCTATATGGGTTGGGTATTTATCTATCAGAGCATTTACTTGTGAGATTACGGGTGATGTGTCTGTGGAGCTAGGTATTTGAATACCCATTTGAATAAACATAATTGATTCAATATCCAATGGAAAGACAGCAGTATAAGAATCATGTGTGGTCTTATGGTTTTCAGGCATGTTTGTCATTTTTTTACACTCCTTGAATTGATTTCGATTCAATGACCCGGATTCGAATCAAATATTGTGTTGTTTGATTCGAATTCGGGTCAGGAATTCCGTGGGTTAGCGCTTGTGAAGCTAAATTCCTTTCATAAACTCTACCATTTCTTCCTTTCTATAAAAGTATCCTGTAAGATTATCTAGCAAAAATGTGCCAATTTTCTGCACCTTTAGCTATTAAAGTCAATATTATTCAACAAGTAGTATGACAATCTCATATAAATTGGCATGCCTTTTGCAATGAAATTAAGAAATCGAAAAAAGGAGAGAATGATATGCCAGCAGCTAGAAAAGTAAATGCAGCAGTTGCCCAGATCTCACAAGAGTTCTTTGATACAACTGCGAATTTAAAAAAAGCAGTAGAAGCCATTCATGAAGCGGGGAGGAATGGCGCAGATATTATTGTTTTTAGCGAATGCTTTCTAGGTCAATACCCGTATTGGGCACAATACCATAACGCGCCCCAAGCCGGATTTCGTAAGACGTGGACTGCTTTGTTTGAAGGTGCGGTCCAAGTTGGTGGTGAGGAGTGTGCGACCATTGGGAGGGCGGCAAAAGAAGCGAACATCTATGTAGTCATGGGATGTAACGAGTTGTCCGACGAAAAGGGCAGTGAGACGATCTATAATTCAATGTTGTTTTTTGATCGTCATGGCCATTATATGGGAAGACACCGTAAACTAATGCCTACTTATCACGAGCGAATGGTTCATGGACAAGGTGATGGCCGTGATCTGCGTGTGTACGATACAGATATTGGTATGCTAGGAGGCTTAATATGTTGGGAACATCACATGACATTATCTAAATATGCAATGGCTTCGATGGGAGAGGAGATTCATGTTGCAAATTGGCCTGGGAATTGGAGACAGGTATTCCTGCTGAGGGTGAAAGGGTCATGGAACCAGAAGTTAAACGCCCTTATACGTGTGATGTGCAGCATGGTATTTTAGAATATGCCACAGAAACAGGAAATTTTGTATTAAGTGCCAGCGGTTATATGGATCCAGACACAATCTCTGATGAGTGGAAAGAAGCAATTCCTTCTTTACAAGCAGACTGGGCCGTAGGCGGGAGTGCAATTGTAGCTCCAGGGGGAAAATACCTTGTAGAACCCGTTATTAACCAAGAGAAAATTTTATATGCTGAATTGGACTTTAATGAACGAAGGTTATGGAAATCATGGTTTGACCCGATTGGCCATTATAGCCGAAGAGATGTATACAACCTACAATTAAATCAACCAAATGGACGAGAATTTAGTTACATCAATGATAGAAATAACGATGCAATTGGGGACTCAATCCAGTATTTAACCAACAAATATGGTCTATCATTTGACGAAATTGAGTCACTTATCAAGTCGACACACAAAATGATATAGATAGCGGAGCGGCTGCTGCCGCTATTTACATAAAAGGAGTGAATCGTATTGAGAAAAAGCCTAGCCTTCACTCTTCCTCTGATGATCGTTGCTTTTGTGTTAACTGCTTGCGGTTCTTTTGAAGGAAGCATAATGGATAGTGGAGAAGAGAAGGTATTAATTATTGGGATGGACTCTGAAGCAGATACCTTAGATCCGATGCGTTTTAATGGTTGGGTATCATACAGGGTAACCAGAACAATTCATGAATCACTCGTAACAGAAGACCTCCTCTCACCTGAAGACCAGGTGCCAAGTATTCAGCCAGAGTTAGCGAAAGAATGGGATGTTTCCGAAGATGGGATGACATATACGTTTTACTTAGAAGAGGATGTATATTTTCATGACGGCACACCCTTTAATGCAGATGCTGTTGAATTTAATGTTAGACGAGCATGGGATGAAAGTTTTGAATATTTCGACCCTAACAGTGCGGCGAATTTAACACAAGTATATGGACATGTAAAAGGTGTGCGAGCGATTGATGAGCATAGTGTGGAGTTTACGCTCAATCAGCCGTATTCGCCATTTATAAGAATGCTGGCAATTGGTGGCATGGGCTCTACTGGAATCGCCAGTCCAAAAGCAATTAGAACATACGGGAATGATGGATACGCAGAAAACCCTTCAGGAACAGGACCGTTCAAGTATGATGCACGTGTGATGAGTGAACGTATTGAAGTCGTTGCCAATGACCAATATTGGAGAGAGATACCCGAGCTTGACCGGGTAATCTTTCGCCCAATTCCGGACGACTCTGCTCGTACGATGGCGTTGCAATCAGGAGCTGTTGACTCATATTCGGACCATTACCAGACAGTATTTCACGGTTAGAGGATCAAGGGTTTGAGTTAGTCCAGAGTGCTCCGCCTCATGGATGGTACTTGAACTTTAATTTTAATAATCCAGATATTCAAGATGTGCGAGTGAGGCAGGCGATTATAAAATCAATCAACCGAGAGGAAATTGCCCAGGATTTAATGCAGGGAACAGCCACACCTGCAACAAGTATGCAAACACCAGGAAATACTGGCTACGATCCAGAATTCATTGATTATGAATACGATCCACAAGCGGCCCGAGAACTGCTTGTGGAGGCGGGGTACGATGAGGGAATTGAAATGGTATTTCAAACATCAGTAGATGGTTCTGGACAGTTAATACCGGTTCCGATTGCAGAGCGTATTCAAAGTGACCTAGCAGCATCGGAATCACTGTATATTTAGATACATCCGAATGGATTTCATATCTAGCAACAGCGTTTGATCCGATGGATGAAGCGATTGGTTTTAACCAGATGTCGTGGGGATTTTCGACGCCATATTTTCTTGGGATGGTCGGTATGACGGGAGCTCCTGCGAATGCTGGACAGTATAGCAATGCCCAATTTGATGATGTTGCTAACCGAGCAGTTCAAGAAACTGATGACGAAAAAGCGAATAAACTTTGGCAGGAAGCCAATCAGATATTAGCAGATGACGCAGCCTTTGCACCGATAATTAATGATTCATCTCCTTATTTGATGGCGCCCTATGTAGAAGGCTTCATTGCTCCAAATCAAATGTGGTTTGATTTAAGGCAAGTTAGCATAAATAACGAGAAGCTAGAGGAGGTGAGGTAACGTTGTTTGCGTATATTGTAAAACGAATACTAGCTATCTTCCCGATACTACTAGGCGCTTCATTTCTCGTCTTTTCGATGGTATACATGATACCTGGTGATCCAGCACAAATCATTTTAGGGCAAGGCGCAACAGAAGAGGCCATTGAAAGCATGCGGGCAGAGCTCGGGCTTAATGAGCCATTTATCGCTCAATATGGTATTTGGTTGTTCGGTGTTCTTCAGGGTGATTTAGGTATGTCCATTGCAATGAGAATACCCGTGACTGACTTTTTATTTCCGAAGCTGATTAACACGCTAATTTTAACCGGAGGTGCACTAGCCATCTGTCTATTAGGTGGGGTGCTAGTCGGCGTTGTTGCAGCTCTTCGGAAGTACACCCTCTTTGATCGCATAGCAATGTTCATTGCGCAATTCGGCGCGAATACTCCCGTTTTTTGGCTAGCTATACTATTAATGTGGCTATTCTCTTTACAACTTGGGTGGTTCCCGACAATTGGTATGTACGATTATCGTGAAGGGTTTAGTGTCATAGGGTTGTTAGAGCATCTCTTGCTACCTGCATTTGCTACAGCGTGTGTGAGTTTGGCTGTCATAGCGCGTTTAACAAGAAGCAGTATGATTGATGTTCTAAATAAAGAATTTATGCAGACATTTAGAGCCAACGGCATATCTGAATCTAGAATCGTAGCTAAGCATGGCTTTAGAAATATATTAGCACCCCTTTTAAATATGACTGGTTTGCAAATTGGTTATTTGCTTGGTGGGGCGATATTTGTAGAGGTAGTCTTTTCGTGGCCGGGTATTGGTAGTCAATTATTTACTTCTATTAATGCCCAAGATATTCCTATGATTCAAGCTGGGATACTCTTTATAGCGATTACCTTTGTCGTCATAAATCTCATTATGGATATCGTGGTGACAACATTAAATCCAAGAATGCGCCAATAATGGGGGAGGAGAAGAAGTGACACAATCAATTCAAATAAAAGCAGCTCGTTCACAAGCAGCTCAAGGCTGGCATGTGTTTAAGAAGGATAAATTAGCAATTGCTGGAGCAACAATTATTATCCTTGTTACACTCATTTCTATATTTGCTCCAATTATTGCTCCTTACGACCCCAACGTCACCCAAGGTCCGCGTTTACAGCCAATTGGAACCTCTGGACATCCTCTAGGTCTTGATGGTCAAGGTAGGGACATTCTTAGTCGCCTGATTTGGGGAGGTCGATTATCTCTTGTTTCTGCGATCATTCCGTTACTTTTCATGTTCTTCATTAGTCTATTTATCGGACTATTAGCTGGCTTTTTCCCGAAGTTAGGCGAAGTTGTCATGAGAGTGCTTGATATTTTGTTCGCTTTTCCAATGGTTCTTATTGCAGTAGGGATTGCTTCAATCGTCGGGGCGGGATTGTTTGCAATTATGCTATCTATAAGTCTCGTGCTTCTTCCTTATATGAGTAGAGTTGTTTACACCGCGACGGTTGAAGAAAGAGATAAGGAGTATGTTGAAGCAGCTCGAGCTCTTGGCTCCAGTCAAAGTGACATTATGTTTAGAGAGCTTCTTCCAAATGTTATATCTGCATTAATCGTCTATGCAACAACACTTGCTGGCGTAATGATTGTATTTTCTGCAGGACTCAGTTTCTTAGGGCTCGGGATTCAACCTCCTGATGCGGATTGGGGGCGAATGACAGCAACAGGCCTTACGGTTATGACACAAGGGGCTCCACACGTAGCAACACTTCCTGGGGTCATAATATTGATTGTGGCAACGGCATTTAATTGGCTTGGAGATGGTTTGCAAGATGTGTTTAACCCTTATAAACGAACGGAATAGAGAAGGGAGGAACAGTAATGGCTTTATTAGAGATTGAGAAATTGTCCGTTCAATTTCACACACAGAGAGGGATTGTTCATGCGGTTAATGGTGTTGATTTGAAAATTGAACATGGAGAGGTTGTTGCGCTTGTCGGTGAGTCAGGTTCTGGAAAAAGTATGACAGGTCTTTCAATACTTGGACTGCTACCGAAGCCTCATGGACGCATTGTGGAGGAAGCATTCGCTACAGAGATGATGAACTGACAAAAATGAAAAAGAAAGAGTATAGGGAACTTCGTGGTCATGAAATTGCGATGATTTTTCAAAATCCGCTTTCTGCAATGGACCTTCGTTTAAGATTGGCAATCAACTCATTGAAATTATCCGTGCCCAGCAAGGGCTGAAAAAGAAAGAAGCATTAGCTGAGGCCCGTAAACTTCTTACATTAGTTGGTATTCCTGACTTAGATAGGGTGTTGATTTCATACCCCCACGCATTAAGTGGAGGGATGCGTCAACGTGTAATTATTGCTATGGCTCTGAGTTGTAAGCCTAAACTTTTAATTGCAGATGAACCTACAACTGCGTTAGATGCAACAGTACAAAAGCAGATTTTAGGATTGCTGAAAAGAATAAATAAAGAATTGGGAACTAGCATTCTATTTATTACGCATGACTTAGGTGTGGTTGCTAATTTATGCGATCGAGTGGCTGTGATGTATGCAGGCAAGGTTGTTGAGTATGGAAAGACAGTTCAAACGTTAAAAACACCGCAACACCCATACACTCGCGGCCTACTTGCCGCCATGCCCGAGAGTATAGAGAACAATGAACAAAAAAGACTATATGAGATTGTCGGTTCTCCACCGGACATGCTCCATCCTCCCTCTGGTTGCAGCTTTTTTAACCGTTGTTCAAGAGCCACTAGAGAGTGTTCAAAGACCTTTCCAGAAAGAAGCTATACCGATAATGAACGCTGGGTTCGGTGTTTTCATAGAGAGGTGTATTCTGATGAGTAATATCCTAACCATTCAAGGATTGAGTAAAGAATTCCCTATAAAAAAAGGGTGGTTTGGCCAAGGGAAGGAAAGTTTTCGCGCTGTTGATGATGTTGGTTTCACGGTAGAGAGGGGGAAAACACTCGGATTAATTGGGGAATCAGGATCGGGTAAATCAACAATTGGAAGAATGATTTTAAGGTTAATGGAACCGACGGAAGGAAAGATTTATTTTCACGACAAAGACATTACTGACGTGAAGAACGCTTCATTGAGGACTTATTATTCTAAAGTCCAAATTATCTTTCAAGATAGCGCTTCAACGTTCAACCACGACGTTTCGTAGGGGATCAAATGGTGAAACCGATGATACGACTAGGGGTAGTGAAGACGGAAGAAGAAGCAAATATTGAAGTTTGTAAAATGTTAGAGCGTGTAGGGTTGAAGGCCGAGCATTTTAATCGCTATCCTCATGAATTTTCTGGGGGACAAAGACAACGATTAGGGATTGCACGGGCACTCGTTTTAAAACCTGAATTAATCGTTCTTGATGAACCGACATCTGCACTTGATGTGTCTGTGCAAGCACAGATTTTGAATCTATTGCTAGATCTGCAAGAAGAGTTTGAGCTCACATATGTGTTTATCGGACATGACTTAGGGGTCATCCATTTCTTTTGTGACCAAATTGCCGTCTTGTATAGAGGGAAGCTCGTTGAAATTGGAGATGCGAAGAACATCTACGTTGCTCCAAAACATCCAGTTTCGGAACTGCTTCTTGAATCAGTTTTAACATTAGATAAAAGAGATTTGCCAATGAGGGGTAGGGCAGCGGAAAACCGAGCTTCTACACAAGGATGTGTATTCTCTGCAACATGCACATACGCTAGAAAAGAATGTTTTGCGTCTGTACCACCTCTTATTCATGAAGGGGATGGACATTATCACGCATGTTTTTATCCCCTTCAAGCAAAGAAATTGTCCTAATGTAAGTTGTATTTCTGGGTTCGGCGTACAAAGGCTGATTGGGAGATGCCTAGTGACTGAGCAGCTTGTCTTGTTGTTTTATGTTCGTGAATTGCAGAATGCAAATATTCTTTCTCAATCTTAGCCAGATGGTCTCGAAGAGAGAATGGGTGGTTCAATTCTGGAATATTCGGTATCTTTACCGGGGTGATAGATGAAAATGGGGCAGGTAAATCTTTTCTGTAGATCTGTGTGGAATTTGCTGTGATTACAAGTCGCTCCACAAGATTCTCTAACTCCCTGATATTCCCAGGCCAATCATAGGATTGTAAGTATGACAGGCAATCTGTACTCAATGATACGTCTTTTTTGTAACGCTGATTGTAGATCGTTAGATAATGTTGGATGAGTTGACCAATATCTTCGCTTCGCTCCCGAAGTGGAGATATCTCAATAGGTATGACGTGAAGTCGGTAATATAAATCTTCCCTAAATTTTCTTGCTTTAACTAGTTCGCTTAATTGTTGGTTAGTTGCTGCGATCACTCGTGCATCGGAGAAGTAGGGCTCATTAGATCCAATAGGAAAGAACTGTTTTTCTTGGAGAAATTGCAGCAATTTAGGTTGTAACTCAATGGGGAGTTCACCTACTTCATCCAAGAATATAGTTCCTCCACCAGCTTTTTCAATGAGGCCAATTTTTCCGCTAGTATTTGCACCTGAGAAGCTCCTCTCATGTAGCCGAACAATTCAGATTCAATTAAATTTGCAGGTAAGGCACCACAGTTTACTTGTATGAATGGCTCATTCTTCCTCAAGCTTCTGTGATGAATTTCATGAGCGTATTTACTTTTGCCAACGCCAGTTTCACCTTGTAATAATACAGTGGCATCAAACATGGCGACTTGATGTATCGCATCAATTGTTTGTTGATGTTTATGACTTGAGCCAATAAGTTGATTGGGATTTTTCCTGTCTGATATTTTCAATGATTGAATTTGCTTCCAATATTGATTGATCAGTTCTTCCGCTTTTTCAAGACGTAAAGAAGATCTAACTGTCTCGGAGATGTCTTTCACCTGAACAAGTATATAAGCATCTCCTTGAGGCATCTCAATTCTACGTCCAACAGCTAAGAATTGCCCACCATTGGATGCCTGAACTCGGGATACGGATTGCTTTTTTTCAATAACTAGTTTTGTTATTGAGGGTGTGAAAACACCTGCTTCTTCAAGCTGATCTGCTGACTTACCAATAATTTCCTCTCTTTTATATCCAAGTTGCTGTTCGCTTGTATCATTTAACCAGAGTGTGACGCCACGCTCATCTGCAAGGTATAGACCATCTTTAATTGTGTTTAAAATTGTTTTCATTTCGTTCGTTAAAAACGCGAGCATATCTTTCTCCTTTTCATTATCAATATTTTGTTAATCGTAAGTGATTGGAGAAAAGGAATCAACAAAAGCATCGTTGTTTTGGAAGGAGAATATAATGCATATAAATCGTAATCGACTATTAGAGACAATTGCAACGAGTGCCTCCATAGGACGAGGGGAAAACGGAGGAATACAACGGTTAGCACTAACGGCAGAAGATCAACAAATGCGTAACCAACTAAAAATGTGGATGGAAGAGGAACAATTGAACGTACGAATTGATGATTTCGGTAATATGTATGGCCGCAGAAAGGGACGTGATAATCATCCTGCAATTCTTATAGGCTCTCATTTGGACACGCAGCCTCATGGTGGCAAGTACGATGGAATCATCGGAGTGCTTGGAGCATTAGAGGTAATCCGTACTTTAAATGAGCATGGTGTAGTTACTAATACACCTATAGAAATTGTTAATTTTACAAATGAAGAAGGTGCTCGTTTTGCTCCGCCTTTACTTGGTTCTAGTGGCTTAACAGCAAACTCTAATAAAGAAAGAATATATCAAATAAGAGATCGTAATGGTACGACTTTTCATGATGCATTGGCAGAAATAGGCTACATAGGTGACGAAAAAATCGAATAAAATCAGCTGAATTGAAGTATTTTATCGAATTACACATTGAGCAAGGTCCTAGACTGGATCAACAAAATAAATCTATAGGTATTGTTCGAGGGATTGAAGGAATTTCCTGGTTAAAAGTAACAGTTGAAGGTGAAATGAACCACGCAGGACCTACGCCCATGGAAGCTAGAAAAGATGCGTTAGTTGCAAGTAGTAAAATGGTGTTGGCTGTCAATGAATTAGCTAAAAACGTTAGTGGATTAAAAGTAACAGTTGGGGAATTGAATGTAATGCCGAATGTACCCAATGTAATCCCTGGTATGGTAACATTTATAATTGATGTACGTCATGAGAGCGATGGTCATAGACTTGCTGCTGAAGAGAATATGCGTGAGAAACTTAGCGCAATTGCAGCATTGATGGAGATAGGGGTGACAATTGAAACGTTATGGGAGGAGCCTACGATTCAGTTTCATTCCAGAATCATTGAAGAAATTACAACTAGCACTAAAAATCGCAAACTATCGACTATGGAGATGTATAGCGGACCGAGTCATGACGCTAAAAATATGGCAAAGCTGTGTAAGGCAGGGATGATTTTTGTGCCGAGTGTAAACGGTGTTAGTCATAATGAAGCTGAATTTACGCATAACGAAGACATTGTAAATGGTGTTAATACACTTTTAGATGTTACTTGTGCACTTTCTAATGCTAAAACCTAAAACCTAAAACCGTAGTCCCCTTTCAAGTGCTAAATACAAGTTGGTTTGAAGCATTTCTTTAACCGATTAGAGGGGACTGAATACCGACTGCTTAAGCTCGTCGTTTAACACTCTTGAAGATTTAAAGAGCTATATAATTTGAATTAGAGAATTTCTTGAAAAACTAATGGTATACCAAGGGGACTGTGGCAAAGAATTAACGGTGGCAGATGTCTAGCCACCGTTATTGTCCTTATACTTTGGACTGTAAAGTAGACATAGTGAGTACAAGTGAAGTGCATTGAAAATTGATGTCGCCCTAATAGTCTGGAGAATAAATTTTCACCTTAATCAAAGATCAAGAATTTGAGATAAGTTTAAACTAAACATATAGATATGTCTGTGTGCATTTCCTATTGAAACATAAACAACCCTGGTGCTTTTAACCAGGTTGAGTTAATTCTCTAATACTATATGGTTTAATTACATTTCTTCATAGTCTTCTAAGCTCGTTTCAGGTTCATGAGGTGTTGAGCTGTCGACGTGACCGAACAATGTGTCGGCGCTTTCCCCGTCAATGAGGACGAGTACAGAGTCAAAACCTGCTTGTTGTACGAGATAGGCAATTTGGTCCATGATGCCAATCTCAAATCCTGAGCCGACGTTAATGTCAGCAAATTCTGGTGAGAAGGACACGTGTGCAACACCGTCATGGTCCTCGACGTACTGAACAGAGACGTTATCTTCTTCAATAATGGAAATGAGCTCGTCTGAGTTAGGTCCTTCAATCCATTGCTCGATGGCACTTTGGGCAAGGCCTTCTTGTCCAGCACCCGAGATGGTATGTGTTTCACGATACATGTCGAGGACTTGATCATCATAAAAGACGATGTCAATAGACTCTTCCATCATTTCAGGCTCATCAGCAGCTGCCGTATCTTCATCTGCATCTGCGTTTTCAGTTTCATCGGTTTCGTCATTGCCGTCTTCGTCTAAGTCTTCATCATCTTCTTCATCAATATCGTCTTCTTCTTCGTCTATGTCTTCGACTTCCTCATCGCTCGTTGTATCCACGTCTCCATTTTCAGTTGGAGCTGGGTCATCTTCAGAACAAGCGGCAAGCATACTTACACCTAGCAGCGTGGCTGCGCAAAATTTGACAGGACGTTTCATTAGGTATCCTCCCTCATTGTAAAAGCTTGTAGATTTTTAATGTTATTCCTTGTCAAAGACTACCTTTATATGTAAAAGAGGTCAAGTGAAAGAAAGATTCAAAATTTAATAATTAACATAGGCCGACACCTGCTCAATGTATTCTTTACATCCAAAGTTCTCATGAGCTTCATAAAATACATAGGTTTTTCATTTTTTTAGCCACGTGTGAAAAAAGAAACGTGATATAATGTTTTCGACTGGACGTAAAAGAAGGTGACAGAAATGAATCAACGTCGTTCAAATCTAAAATGGTTAGCCGGCATTCTCATTTTCATTTTGTTATATGCCGTCGCTTATTGGGCATTTATCTTTTTTGCCTCTTGATAGAATTGCCAACAGGAGCACGTTATGCCGTGATAACCGGATAACGTGCTTTACTTCATACAAATTAGGAATAAATCTAAAAAATCGTGTAACGCACTGAATTTAATAACGACTACAAAGGGGAACGGTACTTGTGTATGATACGTTCGACCGCCTTTATGAACAATACCACCAATCGTTGTTTCAGTTCATATACTATATGGTGCGTGATCGCCATATTGCTGAAGAACTTGTACAAGATGTCTATATAAAAGTTTTGCATTCATATGATCGTTTCGATGGACGAAGCAATGAAAAGACCTGGCTCTTCTCAATCGCAAAGCATGTGACAATTGATTATATCCGTAAGGAAAATCGACAAAAAAGGAAATGGTTCGGTATGGTTGTCTCTGATGAAAAATTGATATTCAAGATGAACAGCCGCTTCCGGAGCATCACATGCTTGTAAAAGAAGAGCTGGAGACGATCTATAAAGCATTGAAGAAATGCTCCATTGATCAACAGCAAGTGCTCATACTCCGATTTATTGAATCGTTCTCAGTCAAAGAAACAGCGGAGACGCTGGGCTGGTCTGAGAGTAAGGTGAAGACGACACAGCACCGGGCAATCCAAAAGCTAAAGAAAACGTTAGGAGAGGAGGAGAATCATGAGCAATAACAACACCGATGAGAAGATCATCAAGAAGCTTCATGAACTAAATGGCGTAGAAGACCACCGTTCAAAAGATGAGATCTACATGAACGTAAAAGCCGGAATGAAGCGTAGTGGTAAGAAGCCTCAACCAGAGCGGTTTAAGAAGCCGGTAATTATTGGTCTATCCTCGGCGGCGGTTCTCATTTTATCCGTTGTTGTTGTATCACAAATTTCTCCACCTGGCGGAAACCAAGAGTTTAGCTCAGATGCACCCCGTGAATCTGCACTTGATGAGTCAGATTATGAGGAAGATGCTGATCAAGATCAAGCGGACGACTGGGAAGGAACGGAAAACAACGAGGAAGACCAATCCCTTTATGTACAAGATGAAGATCAACATACAGAGACGGATGATGAAGACCAGCCCGTCGTGGAAGAAGAAGAACTAACGCTTGATGAAGAACGTAGTGAGCGCATTGCGAGCTTTGAATACTACTCTGCAACGATCGATGCTGGTGAGCGTTTGTTTACACTCCCATTTATGGCTCCAGATGATCAAACGGTGGTGAATGTGACATTGCAAAGCCCAGAAATTGATACGGGGCAGTTGGAGCAAGTGCTGGCCGCATTTCACCCAGAGAATTATGGTTTGAAAGAATCACCTATGAGAGAGTTCATTGAAGAAGGATTAACAGACGAGAAGTTTTTTGAAGGTTTAGCAGAGATCTCGAGGTTTGAGACATTTGCGACAGCTGAATGGCCGAACCAAGTGGAAGAAGTGTTAAGTGAAATCAGCAACCAATCCACGGAAGCAAACGGTTACTTTTTATTACCAGTAGAAGATCAATATGCTTATCTTGTGAGCGGCAATAGCTTGGACCTTAATGGCGGTGTAAGCGATTCACTAGAAGAGACCTTGAAATTCATGGAGAATGATGCCGATGAAGATCGTTACTTTTCAATCATTCCTGATGAAGTTGATTTGGAGTCTGTCAGTGAAGCGGGCGAAACGCGAGTGATTTTGACGTATGATGGGTTTGAAGATGTTACGCGTGAAGAGGAATTACTCATGTTTATTGAAGGCGTTCTTCTCGCCGCCGCTGATTTTGGCTACCAAGAAATTGAGTTTGATGGCGCAGAGCGAAGTGACTTTTCTCAAGTTGGGCCATACCAGCTAAGTAGAACACTCCAACCCCCGGCAGCTCCGAACTATTTAGGAGAAGTCGAAGTTACGAATTAGATTCGAATAAGCAATCAAAAAAACCTTCGACCTTTACGGGATCGGTCGAAGGTTTCGTTTCATATAGGGAAGTGAAACCGAAGTTTTTTTCCCGTTACAATTTCGACGGGTGGTTTGCCGCCATCCTCCCCGTCAACGTCGATATTTCCTTTCGGATTCACGTTTAAGGTGAGGTGCTGAACCTTACGATAAATGAGGTTCTCTCCTTCTTGAAATTCTTCATCTAATCGGGCTTCACGCCAAGCATTAATCAGCGAGAGACCGGCTTCTTTTACGATATACATATGAAGATACCCATCATTAATATCGTGTTCTCTTGGCAACGTGACAGAGCCAATGTAATTTCCGTTGGCAACAAGAATGAGCACGGCTTCGCCTTCGAGCTTTTCTGATTCGGTGGCAATTTCGTATGAATATTGCACCGGTTGCAGCGTCGTTTGCAAGGCACTCCAGAAATAACTGAGTCGACCTGTTGCTCGCTTGAGGTCGGCGTCGATGTTCTCCGACGTATCGGCAATTAGACCGACGGCGAGGAAGTTTAAGAAATGATTGTCGTTGATTTTAGGGACATCAACGTTTCGTGTAGATCCTGAACAGAGTGCATCCACAGCTTCAATGAGGTCGAGGGGGATGCCGAGCGTTCTAGCAAAATCGTTGCACGTTCCCCCAGGTAAGATCGCGGCAGACGGGGGCTGTTCTTGCTTTTGTTCAGCGAGCCCGTTAATGCATTCATGAACGGTGCCGTCTCCGCCGAGAATGAAGACTGTATCCATGTCAGTTGCCTCCCGGCTCAGACGCTTGCCGTCACCGGGTTGTTCTGTGGGAGCTAATTCAACACTGAACCCATGTTTTTCGATGGCTTCGCGAATTTCTTCTATGGAGGGCTCACGATTGTCCTTCGACTCGCCAGCTTTTTGATTGTATATTAGTCGTGCCTTCTTCATCACATTCACTCCTATAACTATACATGCCCGTTAAAACGAGAAGATTGAGGACAGAAGTCCGATGACGATCAAAATGACAAAGCCGATTCCGAGTATATTGTAGATGGTTTTGCTTTTAAATGGCATGCGTCGCTTTTTGTTCCAGCGATTAGGATCAAAACCGATATCATCGTTTTCTTCTCTGTACCGAGTTGGCGCGTATCTTGGAATTGAAAAAAAGTTCTTTGCTTTCCTCAAGAAAGGTGCAGCAATCGCCATTCCAGCAACCAAACCGATAATGTGTGCGAGAATGTTAATTCGTGGATTGAGGAAGGTCATAATAATGCCGATGACAACCATGACTGTGACAACTTGCCGGCTTGCAGCATCAATGAGTTCTTTTCTAAAGATCATCATGTACACGTACATACCGAGTAAACCGTAGATGGCACCGGATGCACCTACATGTCTATACCCGAGTGGTTGCAAATAAAATGTGACGATATTGGCAATTACTGCGGTTAGGAGATAGAATAGCACAAATCGATACTTGCCGACCATTTTTTCTATAGGCGGCCCGAATAGAAAGAGGGCAAATGAGTTAAACAGCATATGGAATAAATCCGCATGTAAAAACACAGGTGTGATCAAACGCCACCATTCACCAGCGGCGATAGCCACATTCCACCCTACGCCGAGAACGTACAGCCATTGACCCGGTGGAAAGATTCCTAAGTTCCCAAGGAACGTAAAAGCATATAAGATGATGTGAATGGCAATTAGTATGGTAACGATTGGATAGTTACGACGGAATGTATAAAAGTTTTCGTTGCGAACAAACATTTAGCCACCTCATTGTGATTAGATCGTAGTATAGTTTAGCATATTCTCTAACGTTCTATCGAATGTTTAAGTGCTCGGAAAGAAGTGATTCTTTGATTATCGGAAATGGCATCGACATCGTTGAGATCGAGCGAATACGTGCAGTATCAAAAAGACAACCGAAGTTTTATAAACGGATTCTTGTTGCAAAAGAACAAGAACAGTATCTCAAGTTGTCTTCACAGCGAGCGGTTGAATTTTTAGCTGGACGTTTTGCCGCTAAAGAAGCTTATGCAAAAGCGCGGGGCACAGGAATTGGAGAGGCCGTAAGTTTTCAAGATATTCATATTAAAAAACATCAATCTGGACAACCTTATCTAGCGGTTAATGACGATATAGCGAACACCCGCCTTCACTTAACGATTAGTCACTCAAAACAATTCGCCGTTGCGCAAGTGATCATCGAAAACCTTTCATCCCCGTCGTAATTTTCAAAGACGAGCCTGCATAACACGGATGGTTGTCTCATATGATGTAATGCGGTTAAGAGGGACCTGAAATGTGTGCAGTGATCAAATGATAGTGCGAGGGAGAGTCAAGAGTGTTCAACGCGCTTCGGTGTGAACACAATGAACAGGTGGAAAAAAATCTTAGAATGTGAGGTGCTGTCGTGATGAAACAACGGATGAATAGTTCATAAGTCAAGAACGTACATGTTTCAGAAGTCGATGTTTCACACGATAGTGCTCCAGTGCTCACTTAGGTGATCCGATCGTTGTTTCAATTATCGTCTCTATACTGAATGTGCCACTCGTGCTGTGTGATTGCTTAAGTTGAACCTAAACTTCTAAGATGAATGTTCCTGCCCGCGCACATTTCGTAACCAAGTAAGTAGGTTCCTTCTTTGTCGTTACATCTAAGACAAAGGAGATGGAAGTAATGAATAAGAAAATCGGAATCGGTGCTGCACTCTTCCTGTCCATAGGAATGCTTGTTGCATGTGGAGAGAAATCAGAAGATGAGGTTGTCGAAGACCTCAATGAAACATTGCAAACGATGGATGGGTATCAAACAGAAGCGTCTATGACAATGCAGACCGGTCAAGAGCCCCGGGAGTACCACGTGAGCATTGCACATCTTCAAAATGAAGAGAATCGTTACTACAAAGTCGAGTTGCAAAATGAAAATGAAGAACCAAATCAGATGATTCTGAGAAACGACGACGGTGTATTTTTGCTAACGCCTTCGTTAAACAAAAGCTTCCGCTTCCAAAGTGATTGGCCAAGCAACAATAGCCAGATGTATTTGTACGAGTCGTTAATTGCAGATATCTTGTCAGATTCTGAGCGGTCATTTGCAATTGAAGAAGACAAGTATGTGTTCCAAACGAGAACCAATTACCAAAATCAGAACTTGCAGCAACAAGAAATTGTATTGAACGATGACCTAACGCCGCATGCAGTTCGGGTGTTCGATCAGAACTATGAACCCCTCGTCGAAGTGGCTTTCTTAGACTTTGAATTAAGTCCGGCGCTGGACGAGGAAGAATTCAATATGGACCGTAACATGCCAGAGTCAGAAGATGCACCTGCAGCAGTTGAAGAAATGCAAGAAGAGGTCGAAGATGAGGTATTTATGCCTTCGTATGAACCATCCAATACGCAACTCGTTGAAAGTAAAGAAGTTGATACAGAAGACGGAACGCGGATTATCATGAACTACGATGGGGATCAGGCATTTACAATTATTCAACAGCCGATGAGTGTTCCCGCTGCATCAGGTATGACGATGACCGAGCTTGGGGAAGGGAACCCTATTGATCTTGGCGATGTCGTTGGCGTAGAAAGTGGTCAGTCGTTAACGTGGACCGTCGATGGTGTGGAGTTCATTATCGCATCTGACTCCCTTCACATGGACGAGATGGCTGCTGTTGCTCGCTCGATGACAAGAACTTCTGAAAAATAGTATAGGCTTTGTATGACGGTCGCGAGGGTCTCGCGACCGTTTTTAGTACTGTGTGTAACGCGAATCATTGTGAAAGCCGTGGGCAGCTTTGTTCGATATGATTAAGAACAAAAGGGTCTATGTGGCACGAGTGGGGGGCATCATAGGCTTTTTGTTCCGCCAAAGGGTTTGGTGAATCGAGACGATAAAAAATGTGCAACGTTTGGGTCGAGGTAGCAAATCTTTTCTCTTTTCTGCGCCCGTAATAGGAAAATCGGCCGCGGTTTGCGGACGAGTGAAATGAAATAAACAGTAAGCCCCTTGGTTGTCTTAATGGAGGGCACTGAAAAAGTAACGTCTTACTAACTACGTTACTCGTTAACGCAACCTTTCAGGTCAAACCTGTGTTGAATTCCAGCGACATAGAGTGTCACGAACGTAAATAATCGCATCCTAGAACCGTCTAAGAGGGGAGAGCGCATTTCTATATAAGATGAACGAAATAATTTCTTCAAGAACTAGTGGTAAGCTCGGTAAAGTGGAAACTGTGCTCAAGTTGGGGGAAATCCCAGGAAAAGCGGTATATTCTCATAAACGATGGAACAGAATGAGCAAACTCGGTAATAGAATACCGGGTCACGTGCACAAACCCACCCCGACGTACCCACAAGACGTCGCGCGAGCCGCGCCGAACCGAGTCCGATTTGGCTTCAGCCCCGCTGGGGCAGACAGGTTGCTTGCTTATGGGCATTTTTCAGTGACTTCGTCTTAATGGACGAGAGGCGTAATCTTTTCTCCCTTGTTATGTGACGATCCACCACTCAAACGGATCACTTTATTGCATAAACAGCCACATATATTCCGAATTGTGACAATCCACGTTTAATATTCATGATGTCCCGATGCAAATTGCCTCAAAAACCCATATTTGTGACAGGTATTATATAATTTGCATGCAACTATGGGCAGAAACCGAGCGGATGCCATTATACTCTGGAGTGAGTACACCTGCTTGTATTGGAAACAAGCATGAACTGTGCAGTCCGGCAAATCAAAAATTCAACATATTTAGATGAACGTTTTCCTAGCGCCCCGCTTGTTCGTCATTTGCAAAGCGACCGAACATCCCATTGACTTAACCTTTTTTTCGCTCACATAATAGATAAAACGAATGTTGTTGAGGAGAATGCGCAAATGATGTACCGAGAGACGTGGGCAGAAATCGATCTACAAGCAATCCAAAAAAATATCCAAGCACTTAAAAACATACAAGCTTCCGATACACACATTATGGCTGTTGTGAAGGCGGACGGTTACGGTCACGGTGCAGTGAAGACGGCTGAAGCAGCGCTTGACGCTGGAGCGTCTCATCTAGGTACTGCATTAATGGAAGAAGCGGTCTCTCTTCGCGAGGCAGGTATTCGTGCGCCAATTGTGGTGCTCGGGAGAACGTCAGCGAGGGCAGCGACATATGCGAGTGAGCACAACATTGCGCTCACAGCATTTCAGACAGATTGGTTGGCTGAAGCAGAGAAACATGTCCCGACGGATCATACGCTGCAAATCCACGTGAAGTTTGACTCTGGCATGGGAAGGCTTGGCGTTAGAACGGTTGAAGAACTAGAGAATGTTTTGAATCGAGTAGGACAAGCCGATCGGATAGAAATACAAGGGTTGTTTACGCACCTCGCAACGGCGGATGAGCTAGAAGAGCGATACTTCAATGAACAGATGGTTGCGTTTGAAAGAGCAGTAAAAGTGGCGAAACAAAAATTGGGCTACATACCTTATATACATTGCGCAAATAGTGCTGCAGCGATGAGGTTTCCAAATGCTTGTTATAACATGGTTCGTTTCGGCATATCGATGTATGGACTGCTTCCTTCGGAAGAGCTGTGCGGAAAGCTTCCTTTTACGTTGTCACCGTCAATGTCGCTCTACAGTACGTTGACCCACGTGAAAAGAGTAACTAAAGGAAGCGGTATTAGTTATGGCGCGACATTTATTGCCGAGGAAGATACGTGGATCGGTACCGTCCCGGTTGGCTATGGGGATGGTTGGATTCGTGCCAATGCAAAGAAGGGGACGGTGCTCGTTGACGGGGAGCGTATGCCAATTGTTGGAAGAATATGCATGGATCAGTTTATGGTGAAGCTTCCTAGACCAATGGCTGTAGGATCTAAAGTGACATTGATTGGTGGAGATGGTGACGAAGCGATTTCCATTGAAGAAGTGGCAGGACGTTTGGACACAATCACGTATGAAATTCCTTGCCTGTTAAACAGTAGAATTCCTCGAATTTACACGTAGGCTTGCGACAAGAAAGGAAACGGTAGAAATCACGAAGTGATGTTAGCTGCTGATCATATTCGTAATTTCCTTAAAAAATATTGCAGGATTTTAACTATCGGTGGCGAATTCTGTTCGTGTGGTAGTGCAAATGGCATAGGACAACGATCTTGGTTTTGTAGAACAGATTTTGCAAATTCATGTTCTGAATGCTATTATATGTAAAGGAGAACGAATTGGACGTAAAGGGTTGGAGGTGTCTTACCTTGTCTAATGAAGATTGCAGACAGATAACGATTCGCCTTCCTCAATATTTATTGCAAGAGGTGGACAAAATGATCAAACATGATGGTGTGAACCGTAGTGACTTTATCCATCAAGCTGCAACTAAATATTTATTTGAGCGTAAACAGCAGGATGTCATTGAGCATATGCGACAGGGTTATGTGGAAATGGCAAACATTAATTTGAACCTTGCAGCGGAGTCTTTCGTTATTGAAGAGGAATGTGAACTTCAGATTGGCAGAAGATTAGTAAGCGGCGTTTAATACCCCTTTTCTTGCTATTATTATTTCATATGTGTGTAAAAGTTGTCGTATGTTCTTAGCGGCAACTTTTTGTATGTTACAAATTGCTGAGCATTCGCATTGATTAGTTGATTTCACAGGATTAAAGTGAAATAATAAACGAAGTACGTTCATCTTAAAAATGTATGATTGGATTTCCTCGATGATGGTGGTGTAAATAAGGATGAAATCAGTAGTTTTGCAGCACTTAAAAGACAATAAATCCTTGTATATTGAAGAATGGCGAAAGTCATTAGAACAACATGAGTTTACAAAACAAGGAAGCACATTTTCCAGTAAAGATATGCAACAAGAAATGAAAGACGAATTTATCTCTGTCGTCTTCCAATCTATAGAGCTGAGTATTGAAGAGAACAGAGATGCTATGCATCGATTTGCGAATCGCCTCATATATAATGGGTGGGCATTCAGTGAATTTATACGGAGTCTTCAAGCGTTGAGAAGAGTTGTCTTGCATGACGTATCTGCCAACTTTACAAAGGAAGAGTTTGTGGACGTGTCTGTTGTGTTTGAAGATTGGTTAGACGAACAGATCACTCGGTTAGCAGAGGAATTCTCTAAAATTCAAGATGAAGTGATGACGATGCAAAAAACCGCAATGAAAGAATTGTCTGCACCATTAATCCCAGTCTTTGACAAGATTAGTGTGATGCCTATCGTAGGGACAATTGACACAAAGCGGGCAGCGCAAATCATGGAAAACCTTCTTGAAGGGATCATCGAGCATCGCGCTCAAGTCGTTCTCATTGATATTACAGGCGTACCGGTGGTGGATACTATGGTCGCCCACCACATCATTAAGGCGTCCGAGGCTGTCAGGCTTGTTGGTGCAGAATGTTTACTCGTCGGTATTCGCCCAGAAATTGCACAGACGATTGTCAATTTAGGTATTGATCTAGATGCAATCACGACGAAAAGCACGCTAAAAAAAGGAATTGAAGCAGCACTTGAACTTACAAATCGGACAATCGAAACGAACGAGCAGATGCAATCTAATGGAGGGTTGAAACGATGAGAATCCCGATCCTAAAGCTTGGCAGGTATTTGTTAATCTCTGTACAAGTAGAACTTGATGATCAAACGGCACTTCAGTTTCAAGAAGATCTATTAAATAAAATTCACCAAGAAGGCTCATTAGGCGTTGTCATCGACTTGACGTCGGTAGACATGATCGATTCGTTCATTGCTAAAGTGATCGGTGATGTCGTCGAAATGTCAAACCTAATGGGTGCTAAAGTTGTTTTGACAGGCATTCAGCCAGCAGTTGCCATAACATTGATTGACATGGGGGTATCTTTGCAAGAAGTACAGACTGCTCTGGACTTAGAACAAGGCCTTGAAAGATTGCAACAGGAATTGGGGGGTTGACTATATGAATAACCAATCCTGTATTGAAATTGGAAACGAATGGGGGATTGTATCTGCACGTCAGGCCGGAAGAGAGTTATCGAAGAACATCGGTTTTGGCAGTGTGGACCAAGCAAGAATCACGACCGCAATATCTGAACTTGCAAGAAATATATATCTATACACAGAAATTGGACAAATCGAATTGACCTCCGTTGTGAAAGACAACGATGGGCGTGAAGGAATAAAGGTGGTCGCTCGTGACAAAGGGCCGGGCATAGAGAATCTTCGCGATGTTATGGTAGATGGATTTACAACCTCTGGCGGATTAGGTGCAGGATTACCGGGCGTGAAGCGATTAATGGATGAATTTGACATTGAATCTATG
This sequence comes from Geomicrobium sp. JCM 19037, assembly GCF_000698105.1. Lineage (NCBI taxonomy): Bacteria > Bacillati > Bacillota > Bacilli > Caryophanales > Geomicrobium > Geomicrobium sp. JCM 19037. The sequence goes on from NZ_BAWZ01000020.1 coordinate 26,504, forward strand.
CCAGGTGAGGGAACAACCATAACGACCGTGAAGTGGCTCCGTTAGAGGAAGGGATGTTCCGTCATGGACAGCTATGAATTGCTCCAAAACAGTTATAAAAAGATCTTGTTCAATTTCTTACACAAGAAAAACGAACAAAGCTTATACGACGCACAACAATTCAGTAAGAAAGTGTTGGAGGAGAACGTTTCTCCAGAAGAAATTGTAAGTATACATTTGGAGGTCATCCAAGAGCTGTACCCTGACCTCCCTGAAGAAACACAAGAATCGTTTCAATTCCTCTTAGAAGTGATGATCGGGTATGGAATGGCATATCGAGAACATCAAATCCTCCGGAATAAACAACGAGAGCTGGAATCAGAAATTGATATTGCTGCAGATATGCAGCATACTTTTTTGCCTCAGGAGATCCCTCAAGTCGATGACCTTGATATTGGGTCATTACCGTTCCAGCGTCAAAGATGAGTGGCGATTATTATCATGTCATTAAAGATGTGAATGGGTATATTGGGGTGGCTATTGCCGATATTATCGGCAAAGGAATTCCAGCTGCACTTTGCATGTCTATGATTAAATATGCGATGGATAGCATGCCCAATGAGCTACTGCCGCCTTCTGAATTACTCGAAACGCTAAACCGTACAATTGAGCAAAATATTGCTTCTCATATGTTCGTGACGATGATGTATGCGAGTTACAATCATGATGAGCATGTGCTTTATTACGGCGGAGCGGGACACGAGCCTGGGTTTTATTATAATAAGCAAGCGGATCATTTCAGTGAACTTTACGCAAAAGGGGTTGCCCTAGGCATTTCAAGAGATGCCAAATACCGTCAATATGAACAATATCTAGACGAAGGGGACTTTGTCGTCCTATTGTCTGACGGTGTGACCGAATCTCGTACCGAAGAGCGTTTTCTAGAGCGTGAAGAGCTTACGGATCTCATCCGTAAATACGCACACCTTTCTGCTCAAGAAATTGTCGACAACGTCTATCGGGATCTTGAGCGCTGGCAAGGTTTAGAGTTACGTGATGACTTTACATTACTGATTCTTCGCCGGACGTTTACTAAATCAACATAACGGGTAGAGTAACCTAGCGGCCACTGGCCGCTTTGTTTTATAAGTACTCATTTATCATTCATTTATTGGAATGCTATAGATTACAGCAAGAATTTTGGGGAGGGTTTTTTCAGCTATGAAGCTTGATCTAAAGAAAACAACCATTGATAACGGTACGAAATTATTCGTATCAGGAGAGATTGACGCATATACTGCACCACAGCTTAAAGAAGCGCTTGCCCCGTTAACGAGCGAAGAGAACGGTAAAACGGTCGTTGATTTGGCTGGCGTTGATTATATTGACAGTACAGGGCTTGGCATTTTCGTTGGCGCCCTTAAAGAAGCGCATAATCATAATGGAGAACTGAAGATTGTCTCACTCAACCATAGAGTAAAACGGTTGTTCACAATTACCGGCCTGGACGAGGTTATGGACATCGATGAAGAGAAGGAGGAAGCCAAGAGATGAAGGCTAAACTCGACAAAATTGAGATGAAGGTGCCTGCAAAGCCGGAATATGTGAGCATTGTTCGTTTGACCGTTTCTGGAATTGCGAATCGTATGGGATACGCTTACGATACGATTGAAGATATGAAGGTTGCGATCGCAGAAGCATGTACAAATGTAGTGGATCATGCTTATGATGAGGGTCATGGAGATATTAACCTTGCCTTTACAATGTTTGAAGATCGGTTTGAAATGATGGTCTCTGATGAGGGTGGGAAGAATCCGACCCTCAAGAAAGCGAATGGACCAGTTAATGCAAGCACCCCTGTTCAGGAATTGCAGGAAGGAGGCCTTGGGCTGTTTTTAATCGAAACGCTGATGGACGAGGTAGACATTCAGCAAGAAAACGGTGTAACGATTAAAATGAAGAAGTTCTTACAAAGGGATGAGGTGGCTCAAGGTGCCGATGGACTCGAAGCAACAGTCAACGAAAAAGGCTGAGCAACCAATTTACGAATGGATTACCGAGTTTCAGCAGGACCTAATGAGGACGTGCAAACGAAGCTCGTTCTGCATTTCGAATCCCTTGTTCAGTCATTGGCGAGAAAGTTTTCTAGGGGACAAGGTCATGACGACGACTTATATCAAGTCGGGATGATCGGTTTGCTCGCTGCCCTCAGACGTTATGATGCATCGTTTAACCGGTCTTTTGAATCGTTTGCTGTGCCAACCATCGTCGGTGAGATTAAGCGGTTTATTCGCGATAAGACATGGAGTGTGCATGTGCCAAGACGGATCAAAGAACTAGGTCCGAGAATTAAAAAAGCGGTTGAAGAACTGACGACTGAATTGCAACGCTCTCCCCAAGTGAACGAGATTGCCAATCACTTAGAAGTGAGTGAAGAAGAAGTTCTTGAAACGATGGAAATGGGGAAGAGTTACCAAGCATTGTCTGTTGACCGCTCGATTGAAGCGGATGCAGAAGGCAGTGCGGTGACGCTGCTTGATCTTGTCGGTTCAACTGATGAAGGATTTGAGCAGACGGATCAACAACTGCTTCTTGAGAAGGCATTTGCAGTTCTTACAGAGCGTGAGAAAGAGATTTTAAAGTGCACATACTTTGAGAACCTTAGTCAAAAAGAAACAGGAGACTTGTTAGATATATCGCAAATGCACGTATCCCGACTCCAAAGACGCGCGTTGCAGAAGTTGCGCGAATCCATTCGAGTCGAACCATCGGAGTGTTACTAATGGTGCTAAATAAAATCATCGAAGAACAACATTCCAATGCCACAACAGCTGCATTCCAAGCCGGAAAGAATGGGAATGCAGTCTGCGGTGACATGTTTATTACTGTGGAGAATGAACGGTATTTTCTAGCGGCTTTAGCGGATGGTCTTGGAAGTGGCAAAGGGCTCGCAAGTCTTCGGAGATTGCAATGGATATCGTCGAACAGAAATTCGATGCACCGATGGAAGATATATTTGCTCTCGTGAATCGAGCGCTTGCTCACGAACGGGGTGTCGTTCTTACTGTCGTGAGGATTGATTACGTGAATAACCAGATTACGTGCGGGAACATTGGAAACGTTGAATGTCTCTTGCAAATTGACAATAAAGATGTGATGAGACTAATTCCGACTGCAGGCTTCTTATCTGGTCGATCATTCAAAGCAAGGGTGCATCACTTCACTTTTCAATCTAAGGTCGGCTTCGTTCTTCATTCTGATGGAGTAAACCACCTTGGCCAGAAGAGAAACTTAACAGATGTTTATGATCGTCCAGCAGATGTAGTGAAACATTTATCAAAGAAAGTTTCCATAGATAAAGACGATGTAACCATTATATCTGGATATGTGCACTAATCTTCTATACTTTATTCTGTCGAACGCGAAGCTCTCTGGGCTTGCGTTTTTTTTTCGTTTTGAATCATGAAGTAACTATTGAATCTATGATACAGTATGGCTATGAAGCTGGGAGGTTTGTGCATATGGAAATGCTCAATGAAGAAGAGATGCTGGAACTCATCGCCGAAAAAGCTAACGTAAATACGAGTAAAGCGAAGGCGATGATTGACCTGCATAAAGAAGGGAATACCATTCCTTTTATCGCTCGTTATCGTAAAGAGCAAACAGGCAATGCTGATGAGATTGTCATTAAAGAAGTGCTTGATCTTTATCAATATGAAACACAACTTGCTGAACGAAAAAGTGAAGTGTACCGCTTAATCGATGAACAAGGCAAGATGAATGAAGATATTCAAACGAGCATTGTAAATGCAAATAAGCTGCAAACGCTTGAAGACATCTACCGCCCGTACAAACAGAAAAAACGAACGAGGGCGACGACTGCTAAAGAAAAAGGGTTAGAGCCACTCGCTGAAGCCATTTATGCGCTGCCAAAAGAAATGAATGTAGAAAAAGAATCGGAACGTTACTTGAGCGAAGAACTTGGCGTTGATTCAATTGAAGATGCCATTATTGGCGCACAAGATATCATTGCGGAATGGATTTCCGATGACGCGGGCATTCGCCAAGATGTTCGATCCATCACCTATAAGCAAGGGATAATCGAAGCGAGCAAAAAGAAAAATGCTGTTGACGATGAAGGCATCTATGAAATGTACTACGAATTTGAAGAGCGTGTGAACCAAGTTCCGTCATATCGTATTCTTGCGATGAACCGTGGGGAGAAGGAGAACGTACTGCGTGTGTCTGTGAGAATTGACGCCTCTCTTATGAACGACCGCATTGAAAAGCGGATTGTGAAGCGTTTCGGTTCACCCGCCCTCCCCTATGTACAAAGAGCGATTGAGGATGGGTACAAACGGTTAGTTGCTCCTTCTATAGAACGAGAAATCCGAAATGAATGCACAGAAGCAGCAGAAGAAAAAGCCATTCAAGTGTTTGCGTCAAACTTGAAACAGTTGCTTCTTCAACCTCCGTTCAAAGAAAAAGTTGTACTAGGCATTGACCCTGCGTATCGAACAGGCTGTAAGTTTGCTGTCGTCGATGGGATTGGAAAAGTATTAGAAACAGGAGTTATGTACCAACACCGCCTGTGAATGATACGAAAAAAGCGGGTGCTATTGTAAAGCGGCTCGTCGAGACGTACAGTGTGACAGTGATTGCAATTGGTAATGGGACCGCTTCTCGGGAAACAGAGACGTTTGTTGCCGATCTCATAGCTGAGGCTAATCTCGACGTTGCATACCTTATTGTGAATGAGGCTGGAGCAAGTGTATACTCCGCGTCAGAGAAGGCACGCGAAGAATTCCCTGATTTAGAAGTGGAAAAAAGAAGTGCAATCTCGATTGCAAGACGTTTGCAAGACCCACTATCTGAACTCGTGAAAATTGATCCAAAATCTATTGGTGTTGGGCAGTATCAACACGACGTTAGCGCAGGCAAGCTGTCTGACAGCCTTGATTTTGTTGTCGAGTCAGCAGTAAACCTCGTCGGCGTTGATGTGAATACAGCTTCTTCTAGCTTGCTCCAATATGTGGCAGGTCTAAATGGTACGGTTGCGAATTTGATCGTGAAGCACCGCGAAGAGAACGGCAAATACATGTCGAGATCCGATTTGAAGAAGGTACCAAGACTCGGCGCAAAAACGTTTGAGCAAGCTGCAGGCTTTTTACGCATTGTAGAAGGCAAAGACCCACTTGATCAAACACCGATTCACCCAGAAAGCTACAAAGTGACGAAGCAACTGCTCAAAGACATGAACATTAAACCCCAAGAAATCGGATCTGAAGAAACGAAAGAAAGATTACAGATTGCGGAACTCGAACAGTTGAGTAACCAACTCGACGTTGGTAAAATCACGTTGCAAGACATCGTGCAAGCGCTCATGCGCCCAGGCAGAGACCCTCGTGAAGATTTGCCGAAACCGATTCTAAAAACAGGCGTCATGGCGATGGAAGATTTAGATGAAGGGATGGAGCTTACAGGCACAGTCCGAAATGTCGTTGATTTCGGCGCGTTTATTGATATTGGCGTCAAGCAAGACGGGCTTGTCCATATTTCTAAGCTCGCCAATCGTTTTGTAAAGAACCCACAAGATGTCGTCGCTGTTGGCGACATCGTGACTGTCTGGGTTGAAAGCGTAGATGAGCGTAAAGGGAGAATTGCACTGACGATGCTGCAACCGACTAAGAAGAAAGTGACGACCTAACAACACCAATAAAAACCTAAGCGAATTCCATTCGCTTAGGTTTTCTTATGCCAGTGCAATTGCTATGATTGGAAGAGATCTTTATATTCATTTTTACGTAAATACGAATACCAACATTGATTGAGCATGACGATTTCATAATGGTTTTTTTCGTAATACGCCTTTTCCAACTGTTTTCTTAACCAATAAGGCATGCCATCCCCTCCTTGCCGTATAGGATAAGGTACGGAAGGTGTTAGCCTTAGTATATGAGCACACGCTTGTATACGTTTACTAATTAAAAATAAAGTGTGGGTACGAGTATGGAGAATGAACAATTGCAACAATGGACCGAGCAGCTATCAATGCATGCTTTCAATAAACCCTTTCGTCATCAGATCACATTTAATAACCGGTTGCGAACGACCGGTGGCAGATACATGCTCTCAACGCATCATATCGAAATAAATCCGAAACAGTTAGACTATTTCGGGGAAGAAGAATTAAAACGAATCATTTTGCACGAGCTATGTCATTACCACCTTCATTTAGAAGGGAAGGGCTATCAACATAAAGACAGAAGCTTCAAAGAATTGCTAACCCAAGTCGGTGGATCGAGGCACTGTCAGACGATACCAGGGATGCACAAACCCTTGCCATATAAGCATTTGTACGAATGCAAGTCGTGTAGCAGACAGTACAAGCGCAAACGACAAATTAACACGAAACAATACGTTTGCGGTGGGTGCAGAGGACGTCTAAAAAAAATTCAGGAAAACCGTTGACGTTCTCTGAATCGCTATGATATATTATAACAGTCGCTAAGAGAGAGCGCGAAAAACGCACCATAACAGCGATGAAACAAGAAACATTACATAAAAAGTTGTTGACATTGAAACAACTAAGATGTTATCATATTACTTGCCGTCATAAAATGACAGGCACTTCAATTGACAGATTCCACAGTAGCTCAGTGGTAGAGCAACCGGCTGTTAACCGGTAGGTCGCTGGTTCGAATCCTGCCTGTGGAGCCATTCGGAGAAGTACTCAAGTGGCTGAAGAGGCGCCCCTGCTAAGGGTGTAGGTCGCGCAAGCGGCGCGAGGGTTCAAATCCCTCCTTCTCCGCCATTGAATTACCTAGAATATAGACAAGCATGGCCCGTTGGTCAAGGGGTTAAGACACCGCCCTTTCACGGCGGTAACGCGGGTTCGAATCCCGCACGGGTCACCAATATACGGAGGGTTAGCTCAGCTGGGAGAGCATCTGCCTTACAAGCAGGGGGTCGGCGGTTCGATCCCGTCACCCTCCACCATTTTCACCATTGACACCAGACGGTGAAACGAGTACAATGGATGAAGTCTGCACGGCGCAACGAGCAGATGAGATGACAATTAGTGATACGATATTCGTAGCTAATTCATTCAAAATAAGTAATACTTAAAAGAAGCAAGGAATTCGCGGAAGCAACTGACTGAGCGAGTGAGTGTACAATGTACACGACTCGAGTGAGGAAAGGAAGCGACAAAGAAATCCGCCGCTTATTTTAAATAATAGGGGCCTGTGGTGTAGCGGTTAACATGCCTGCCTGTCACGCAGGAGATCGCGGGTTCGATTCCCGTCAGGCCCGCCATTTACATTATTTGAGAAACCAATCCTTGAAAACTACAAAAATGAAATTGGGCCATAGCCAAGCGGTAAGGCATCGGATTTTGATTCCGTGATGCGCTGGTTCGAATCCAGCTGGCCCAGCCATTTTTTTCAAAAACCAGGTCGCTGCCGACCACAGATTTATTACACACATGCGGGTGTGGCGGAATTGGCAGACGCGCTAGACTTAGGATCTAGTGTCCTTGTGACGTGGGGGTTCAAGTCCCTCCACCCGCACCATAATTATTACCATAACGCGGTTGTGGCGGAATGGCAGACGCGCTAGGTTGAGGGCCTAGTGGGAGTTAAATCCCGTGGTGGTTCAAGTCCACTCAACCGCACCATTTATACGAACGAAGCAATACCAACGCAGATGAGCGGGTGGTATTTTTTTGTGTTCATCTCACAATTAAAATGTGGCTTTTTTAGTTCCGTCTACTCCATGTAATTTTATGAGTTGTTAAGTTGAATAAACTTTGGTGATATAAAACCTGTTTCACAAAGTAAGGAATAGGTTAATGATTATTTATGAATGTAAACAGTCTAACTAGTTATTTTCACTGTAAATCCCAACATTGATTCATACCAATGAGTATCAAGAAGTTTCTGTGAATAGAATATAAAATATACATAACTTTTTCAGATGGCTAAGAATAAGTGCTTTTTAGATTCACCAAGGTATTTGATAACCGTAATTTGATATGTATTGGGGACATGTATTGTGAACATAGGTTCTAGTATCCCGGGGAGGTCTTGGTCTTCTCACCCGTAACACAACAAACACAGGCTTACCAAAGATTACAGGCCTTTTGAAAATCTGTGTATTTTTCTTCATTAAAGCTTTGGTATTTCTATTAAACATTTTGTGTCTTCGCCTAATTCTGTATTTGAGGTGGATTATGGTAAAATTAAGTTATCTTGAAATACTTTACCTTGAGTTAGGAGGTTAATATGAAGAAACAATTATTCGCTTTATTAGCTGTATCTTTTACGTTGGCTGGGTGTTTTAACAATGGTGCGGATACAGAAGAAGAGGTTGATGGTGAAGCAGATGACGCCACCTCTGAAGAGGAAGAAGCAGACGAATTATTGATTGAAGAAGAGGAAGAACATTCTCGCGAGTCCGAGAATGACGTTGACAGTGTTGCCCCAGAACCCGTTGTACATACAGAAACATTCGAGCGTGAAGGGGAAGAAGTTGAGGTGGGTGTAACGGTACATCCTATTGAGCGGGAAGATGACCTTGCTATTTTTACCGTTGAGTTTGAAAAAGTCAGTGGTGAGGCAAGGATTGGTTTAGATCACATGTTAAGTCATCCAAGTACAACAAGGACTTCCAATCAATCTACCGCACGGGGAAATCAATATGATCGTCTTGGCTATCAAATACGGTTGTTTGACAGTACAAACGATACGATTTCTCATACGTTATTTTATCAAGAGTACAGAGACGACAGAGGAGATCAATATCTTTCTACACATGCGTTGAAAAGTGAAGAGATTGATAATCGTGAATTCAATGAGGGAGATATCGTCAGTTATTCAGCGGTCTTTGATGCTCCGACAGAAGAGCAAGTTCATGTCATGATGGAAAGTTTTGATCTCATTTTAGATGTTCCCGTTGTCCAATCAGATGAAGTCATTGATACTGCGGAAGAATTTTTATATGAGAGTGTGTTAGACACCACATCTCCTTCATTGGGAGATCTTACGGAACAAACCTATCCAGTACAAACATACAATGAAAGTGTCAACGCTCCAGTAGGAACTTTAGTAGAGGAAGGGCAAGCATCAATTACATTAGATTCCGATGTGTTGTTTGAATTTGATTCTTTCGAGTTGCAAGATGATGCTGAGCATATATTAGAAACAACAGCAGAAGAATTAGAACGTGTAAGCGGTGGAGATCTTATGATTGTAGGTCACACGGATGACCAAGGAGATGAAGCGTATAATCAAGAATTATCTGAAAGTCGTGCGCAGTCAGTCTACGAAGAGTTAGAAACCATCATGGATCTTGAAGTTTTTGATGGCGTAGAAACAGAAGGAATGTCATTTAATGAGCCATTGCTTCTAATGAAGATGAAGAAGGTCAACAACTGAACCGCCGTGTAGAATTTCATTTCTCACAACCTGATGACATGGTGGAAGTGACAGAGGAAGAGTTCGAACTCCCTGACAACTTAGGACCTGTTGCCACATACGAAGATGGTGAAGTCATTGAAGTCGAATACAGTAATAATCCTATGGGGGTATCTATAGATTCTTTAAAGAGGTTAGATGGCTATATTATCGGGCGTGTTCGCTGCATAATACAAGTGACAGATCCAGTCACATTCACAATCCTGTAAATATTGGATATGGTCACGGTGCGAGGAGTCTTCATGTAGAAGGTGATGAACTTACGTCAGGTGGTTTTCTTGATAATTATGACGCGAACGGTGTTACGTTACTTTATGGGGACAAACGCATTTTTCCAATTGATTATTGGGCTCTAACTGCCTATGATGAGGTGGAAAAGGGAACAGAAGAATTGACCCCGTTAACCCATCGTAATGTACGTGAAGGTTCAGGGAATACACTAGGCGAGGGTGGGGCAATGGTCGTCACTATCATATGGCCTGATGTCCCGGGCGAGACGATTACGGTTGATAAAGCCCCAAGCGATAACTATAATTTAGATATTGATCAATGGATAGATTACCTCGTTCCTTGGAGAATTATTGATGTACCGATTGACGGAGAATTTGAGAATAGTGAAAATGAAACAAATCAATAATAGCATTTGCTGCTAGTTGTCCGTAATTACGCATAGTAAATTACACTGTGGAGAGTGGAAGAACGATCTATATGGAATGAACCAAACCTTTACCTGATTAGCACAGTTAGTGGGTGCTTTTCACTGCTGGCGGATGGTTGTACTCCAGAGCATAAGGCAACATCGGTGGTCAAAGTACGCCCACCGTGTTTTCTTGACTCTCTAGAGTACAAGGGCGATACGGTTCACGTTTCTGCTACTGGTTACGGTGTGGAAAAAAGTCCAAATGCCCCATATATTCATTTAAGTGACACTTGGGAAAGAAATAGCATCATTTTAAACGTGGATGCGCACATAAACGGAGTCAACGGTCACAAATAGCGATATATGTGACGTTGAGGGCCGAAAGTGGCTGGTTTGAGGGCTGGATTGTCACATAAGTGACAGGTCAGCACATGCTTGCGCCAGGTGGTGATAATCAATCACATCTTTTTACCCTTCGGCCAACGTTTTCCGTGTTGTCCGCAATCCTTGCAGTGACGAACAACGAACGGCAACGAAGTTGTTGAAGTGAGATGAACATCAACAGACAATAGGTGGGCGTTTGCCTGTAAAGACCGATCTCGGTCATCGGATTCAGTGAATTTCTTTTGTTTAACTTATATAGCATTTTAGAAAAGGATAATCTCTGCGTGCTTACTTTTTTTGGTATTTCAATTCTCAGTGATTGCTATTTAGACTGTTCGCGAGTTAATCAATGGTAGCCAGTGGTATCGGTAGGGGATACTATCGTAACCTTCAAATTTTCGTACTCTTCATCTAGGTTATCAATGAATAGCGAATTAATTATATCCTCAAGTTTGGAGTTGATAGAGAGATGAAGGGAATTTACGACCATGTTGACGATGAGCAGCTGAAAAAGTACGCAACGCTTGCTGTCCGGGCAGGTGTGAATGTGCAAAAGAACCAATTGGTCATCATTCATAGTGACATCAAAGATGCAACGTTTGCTCGTCTAATTCAAACAGAGGCTTATGATGCTGAGGCTTCACATGTGGTTATAAACTGGTCAGATGAACAGGCAACTAAACTTTTTTTTTAAGAATGCAGCGGACGTTCATATCGATTGCATACCTGAGTGGGAGAAGACACGTTTTAAGGAGTGGGATGATGCAGGTGCTGCCCATATCCGGATTATTTCTGAAAACTTAGATGTTTTTAAAGAAGTGCCCGCAGAGCGGATGAGCCGTTTCCAGAAGGCGTTGCGGACTAAGTTGAAGGATCATTACGAAAAAACTAGATCTCACCAGTTACGTTGGTGTCTTCTAGCTGTCCCATCATTTGCTTGGGCAACTCAAGTATTTCCCGATTTAGAACAAGAAGAAGCGATACAAACGTTGTGGCAACTCATCTTACGAGGTGCCCGGGCGGATGGGATAAATCCTATTATCGACTGGACAAATCATGACAGAGTCTTGGCGTCCCGAAAGAAGTATCTAAATGACAGTCAGTTTGAATCCTTACATTTTACGAATAGTCAAGGAACTGATTTAATCGTCGGCTTGCCTAACAATCACATCTATATCGGTGGAGGGGTTAAAGATTCAGAGGGAATTACGTTCTTTCCAAACATCCCAACAGAAGAAATATTTACAGCTCCCCACAAAAATAAGGTGAGTGGAAAACTCGTAGCGACTAAACCACTGATTTATGAGGGAAGTGTTATCAATGATTTCTATTTAATCTTTGAAGATGGGCGGATCACTAACTACCATGCCTCAATTGGGCAAAAGGCGTTACAAAGGCTAATTGAAACGGACGAAGGTTCACATTATTTAGGCGAAATTGCTTTAGTGTCTAACCATTCTCCTCTTGCTCAGACAGACACGCTTTTTTATAACACCTTGTTTGACGAGAATACGGCGTGCCACATTGGAATTGGAAACGCTTCTCCATCCAACCTTCAGGGAGGGAGTAACCGATCGGTAACAGAGTTAGAGGAAGCAGGCTCAATCGTTCCCTCCTATTAGTGAATGTGACCTTTGGTTCTGAAAGTATGAAAGTAACCGGAATGAAAGAAAACGGAGAGGGTGTGTTGCTAATGAAAGAGGGGGAGTTCAAATTTTAAGTTCGTTACGCAGTGGTGTGTTCCTTTTTTATTGAGTTAGATTTGTTCACCTCGAAGAATATTTTAAATGTCAGGCGCTATAGTGCACAGGTTTGTATAATCATTCGGCTGATTTTAGCTTTTGTAGGACTTGTTATGAGTTTTAAAGCTGTACGTGCGATTGATAAAAAGGGTGAAATTGTTGTACTTATTAATAAGGTTTCTGCATTAATTATTTGGGGAGTGGCAAGTTAATTCAGTAATGAGCATTTCAATATCATGTAGCGAGCGTCCATCAGTTGGTCGTGAACCAAGGAAAGCCAAGTGTTTACTACAATTTAGGTGGGGATGTTATGCGAGGTAAGGTCATAGGCATATTTCTTTTCTTATCGTTCGTCTATCTTCAGCATCAATTCGTAGAGAGGACGTATTGGCTAGGTATTGTCCCTGATGCCATCGTGACCGATGTCGTTACACTTTTCATTGTTTATCCAGTAATTATAGGAATATCGGCATTTTTAGCGATGGACGTAGTGAACTTTATGAATCCTCGCCGTACTCGTTGAAAGTTGGTAAGGAATGTTGGATCGCTCCGGATTCAATTCAAGGGGGTTGTGTATGGGCTTCTGGTATTTTTTATTGCTACTTGTCGGAATGGCGTCGGTCATTATAAGTTTGAATATTCGCACTGTATCTCGAGAGGTAAAGTTATTTGTGATCCTCTTTTTTTGCGGAGGTGCATGCACCATCCTCGCTCTCGTTATGTTCTTACCGGGCGCTTCGGAGCTTATTGCGCTCTTGTTGAACGTAGTATAACTGGAACTCATCTAATCCCAGTTAGGAACGGTCCAAAACTTCCGCGCATACCGTAGGGGATATGTGGAAGGAGAGTGGGTGTCATGAAGACATATTGTGCGCTAGTATCTCTAAAAGAAATTCGCTTGGAAAATGTGGATCGAAAACCTGTGGACATTCATGATTTGGCAGAGAGCATTCAAATTACGGGTATTGTTGCTCCGTTGATCGTTGAGCAAATTGATGAGCGAGATTACATTTTACTTGATGGGTTTCGTAGGTATAATGCGCTCACGGAACTTGGGATTGAAGAGACGTATTGTCTCGTACGACCTTGCACATCGAAAGCGAATCGGCTATACGATCAGTTATTATTGGAGATAAACACAAAGCCATTAACGGCGGAGCAAGTCGTTCGCCACGTTGAAAAGTTATTAGACATGGGTGTTTTCAAAGTATTGTCCGAAAGCATTCCTGAAGGTGAGCTCCATAGATTATTGGATACCGTGCCGTTTCATTCAGATTTGAAGCGCCATCTTTTGCACTTGTACAAAAACCATATGATTGAAGAAAAAACGCTCAAGTTTATTGTCACGATCTATGAACTTCCTGGTTTCGAAGACTTAGATGAGCGGACGAAGGTAAAAGTCGTTGAAGCTGTATTGAACAGAACAATGAAGCCATAACTCTTGCTGGAAATGGCAAGACGACACGGGAGTCCTGCCATTTTCATATTCCAGTTTCTGAGTCCAAAATATATGGACCAAAAATGGACAACTCAATCAGTTGTTCAGCCATTTGTTCTGGGGAGTGGGTGTAATGATTTTTTATCCACCAAAGAATACTTTCAACGTAAGCGCCGGTGATGTAGGAGACGAGTAACGTGCGGTCTACACGAAGTCGATCACTATACATCGTGTGCGTAATGCCTTCGTCCACGTATTCTTGAATAATGGTTTTCACGTGATCGAGAAACACCGCATCAACTTGTTGTACGAGCATTGTTTCATAAGTGAGGTGCTGGTCATAAATATGCTCAAATAATGTTGTCAAGTACGTTGCCCGTTCTTCTGCACGTAATTGTGTTAACGGTTTAGGATTATTGATCGTTAATGATTGTTTCAATTCGTGTAAAAGGGTGGAATGAATGTCTTGCCTAAGGGATGCGATATCGTTGAATTGCTTATAAAACGTTGGGCGGGTCACATTCGCCTCTTGGCACACTTGTTGAATGGTTAGTGGTGAAGATTCATTTGCGATTAGCGTGATGTATGCGGTGTGAAGTTTATCCTTTGAACGGGATTGCCTCGGATCGGTTTTTTTCATTGTTATCACCTGCTGTTATAGTCGTACAAATTCTATCATAGCAAGCGGCATAATTATATGTTTCAGGAGCTGTTAAAAAAAGAAATCAGGAGCGTCCTGATTTCTCGATTATTAATTTATAGTGCTGTCCAACCGCCATCGATCACAAGCTCAGAGCCGGTCATGAATTTCGATTCGTTACTCGCTAGGAATAATACACCGTAGGCAACGTCTTCGGGTTCACCGAGGTTTGGTAGTTGTGTGTGCATTTGATAGTATGGCATGGCGTTTTCCATCGTTTCTGCCGTCATAGGAGTGACGATGATACCAGGGTGTACGGAATTCACACGAATGTTGTCTTTCCCATACTCAACCGCTGCTGATTTAGATAAGGAACGCAGTGCGCCTTTTGCAGCTGTATATGGCTCGAGCCGGCCATACCAACAAGTCCACCAATGGAAGAGATGTTAATGACTGACCCTGATCCGCGGTTTTTCATTTCTGGAATTGCATACTTCATACCGAGAATACAGCCGTTTAAATTCACATCCATCACTTGATTCCATTGTTCCATTGATAATTCAGCAAAGCTTTTGTTTATAGAAATCCCCGCATTGTTCACAAGCACATCAACACCGCCGAACGTGTCTAGCGTCTGCTTGATGACAGCCTTCCATTGATCCTCAGAAGCAACATCGTGTTTGATGCCAATAATATCGCCGCCGTTTTCCTGGATGGACGATACAAGTTCTTTTAATACTTCTTCATTAATATCGGTGGCGACAACCTTTGCGCCTTCCGCAGCAAAAAGCTCTGCTTCCTTCGCGCCCATGCCGTTCGCAGCACCTGTAATAATCGCAACTTTATCTTGTAATCTCAAAATGTTCCCCTCCAATTATTGAAGACTTAATTTACAAAATGTAAATTAGTTTACTATTTAGTTATAGCATATAGCTTGTGAACATGCCAACAACTTCACGCCTTATTATTTGATTGAGTTGTAGACAGTGCTCGTTTTTCGTTAAATGCGCACATTGTGGCGAAGTGCACGCATTCGACACTAGAGCGAACACATTCGACACGAAAGTGCACATAATCGACATGAGAGTGCACACTTTTGACAAAGAAGTGCACCCATTCGACACCCTCCTCCTCGACTAAAATTAAAAATGACCCGTGCCATTCAATTTATCTAGCTAAGGAGATCGTGTACACTTGAATTAGTAGTTCTTTGAAGGAGAGGGGCAGTTGCTATGCACATTCAACGAGCAACTATTGACGATGTACCGGGAATTATTCGTGTGTGCACAAAAGGGTACTGGGCAACGTACAGAGAACTTGTGTCTGATGAATACATTGAGCGAATTTGTAATGAATTCTACAACGAAGAGCGAGTCACAAGTGAAGTGACATCCATCGATGAGCGTTGGGTTGGTTACATTGTTGCTATTGAGGACGGACAAGTGATTGGAGCAGGTGGTGGAGGGATGCCATCAGCCAACCGTTCTGAGGTGTACGTGCTTTACTTGGATCCAGACAGAAGAAATGAAGGCATTGGCTCAAAAATCCTTGCAGAAATAACCGCGCAACAAATGAATCTAGGTGCCACTGAGCAGTGGGTGAGTGTACAAGAAGGAAATCAAAAAGGCATTCCCTTTTATGAAGCGAAAGGATTTATTTACGAGTCGCGCGTAAAGGCGTATGCCAATACTGAAGATGAGCGGTACGTGAACCTTAGATACAGACGGACAATTGGGACATGAATTTATGTTGGGGAGGAACAGAAACAATGGAGGCGATTGAAACACCCCGTTTAATTATTCAACAACTGAATGCGGATCATGCGAAAGATGTATTAGAATTTTATGTTCAAAATCAAGATTTCCTACTAGAGTGGGAGGCGAGAAAGAGTGAAGATTTTTACACACTTCAAGCGCAGGAGAAGTTGTTACTAGATGACCAAGTGAACTTTGAAGCAGGGAAAGCTTTGAAGTTATGGATTTATAAGAAAGAAGATGAGAGTCGCATTATTGGTTGCATTCATTTTTCCACAATCATTCGTAGTATTATGCAATCTTGCTTTGTTGGCTACAAGATGGATGGTTCAGAAAACGGGAAAGGATACATCACCGAAGCGTTACATGCTGCTGTTGATTTAATGTTTAGTAAATATAATTTACATCGAATAGAAGCACCCATTATGCCAAGGAACATAGCTTCTATTCGAGTTGTTGAGAAATTAGGATTTGAACAAGATGGACTAACGAAAAAAATGCTATTAGTAAACGGGGTTTGGGAAGACCATTTACGATTCTCATTATTAAACCCGGGTCAGACGTGTTGACATCGTATTAAAAACGAGATAATATATTAACTACCGTTAGTTATCTATGATCGAATAGAACTTTCTAGGGTTCCGCTACTCGGTAGGTCTGGTCCGAGGGAAAGTGCAGCATGTTCTAGTGTTGTTCACGGAGGGAAAAAAGCCCGGGAGATATTGTGTGATGAAGTCACGCAGTATGTCCCGGGCTTTTTCATGTTCTCGAAAGCCTTGGGAATAATAAAACATGAGGTGATTTTATGTGGGTTGTTGTCGTGATTGCCGCGATTTTTGAAATTGGCTGGGCAACGGGGTTGAAATATGCAAATGATGCGTTGACGTGGACATTAACGATTATCGCCATTGTCATTAGTTTTGGTTTGTTAATCCGGGCAGCGTCGACGTTGCTGACGAGTACGGTGTATGCGGTATTCGTTGGATTAGGAACAGTAGGAACGGTAGCTGTTGATATTATATTCTTTGGTACAGCAATCAATATTGGCGTGATCTTTTTCGTTGTGATGCTTCTTTCTGGCGTGTTAGGACTGAAAATGGTAACAGGTGAAAAGGAGGAAGGTCGGTCATGAGTTGGATCATTCTCATTATTGCGGGGTTACTTGAAGTCGTTGGTGTCAATGGAATTCAACGTTATATAAAAGGACAAAAGGTGAGCGGGATTTTGTTCGTTGTGTTTGGGTTTGCGATTAGCCTCACCCTCTTAGCCATTGCGATGGACATATCCCTCTTGGTGTTGCATATGCGGTGTGGACGGGCATGGGGACTGTCGGAAGTGCGGTCATCGGTATGATTTTCTACAACGATTCCAAAGATGTAAAGCGTATTGTATGTCTAGCTGTCATCGTTGTAGCTGTCATTGGTTTGCGTGTGGTATCTAATTAACTATGCTGACCATGGCGATTAACAACACTAGGTAAGCCATCGAAGGCGGAAGTCTGAGAATAAAGACACAGGCACATTTTCTTTAAAATGGTTGAGGTTTGCTTCTTTTTTCCTCTTTTTATATTGAACGACAAAAAAATAGGAAAGGGGAACGAGAAGATGACGAGAGAGGAATTTCTACAAGAAATCCGTGAGACAGTGATGACGTTGTGGGCAGACTTTCAAATTTTACCTTCCATTGCTGCTGCACAAGCGGCACATGAATCAGGGAACGGACAATCTGATTTAGCACAAAATGGGAATGCACTATTTGGTATTAAAGTCGCGAACGGTGTATGCGATGGGCCAGGTGAGCCCGTATCCTTTGATGACCCAAGTTGGACAGGAGGTGTGATTTGTCACTTAACGTGGGAGCATATTGATGGGGAAGATATTCAAGTGTATGATACGTTCCGAATTTACGATTCTTGGGGAGCGTCGATTCAAGATTATGCCGACTATTTGCACGTGCGCGGCTTGTATGATGCTGTCATCGGGGAGACCGACTATCTATCGCTGCACAAGCGCTATTTGATGCAGGCTATGCGACCGACCCTAACTATGTCGAGCGAATTACTACACTCATCGAAGAATATCAACTTACCGATTGGGATGAAGAAGCGCTAAGCGCTAGTGGTGGGTCTGAAGGCGCTACGTCTTGTTAGAGAGGACGTCGCTAGTACAAAAATCTAGTAAACAGACGTGCAATTGAGTTTAAAAATAATTATAAAATAACCCCACCTTTATATGAACTGCTAATAAGCATGTCAATAAAAACCTAACACTAAATACTTGATAAAAATATAGCTATTCAGGCTAGATTATTTTATCGTACAATAAATCTACCCTAATGTACGATGTTCAGATTAAATGCTTTGAAGGAAAGTAGTCAAAAGCTCTTAGTTATCAGGTTAAAAAACGATGATCGAGCCTATTGCAATAATGGGTTTGATCTCCTTGTTTTATGCAGAATAATCCCGAGAATCGTAAGTCGTCACTCTCAGTCGAGTTTAACATTGGCACCTTAATCTTTATAATTAAGGTGCCAATGTTACGATCATACGCAGGTGCTTAATACACACAGCTGTTTAAATAAAAACTAGAATTGAAAGTTGACAAGCCATTGAAAAGGTTTTTATCGTTATTTTATTAACTGCTTGTCAAATTTCAGAAAAACCAACAGCACAAGAACACATTGGAAAAGAAGAGAAAGAACTGATAGCAAGGTTATTTAATGAGGAGACTTTACATGTACTGGGTCACTCTAATTGGTAGAAAATCATGAGAAGCATACTTAAGCTAGTGCTGTAGGATATCACCATAATTGGGGGAAAGATATCGTAATTAAAGTATTAAAAATGGGGGTCCATATTCATAGAATAAGACATCACATATATGGATACATAACGGATTTATAATCGACTTACATATATCGGAGGAGATATTTTGAAAAATGTTCTTATTATTGGAGCTACAGGTGTTCTTGGAAAGCTAGTATGTAATGACATTAAAAACCTCATTCCAGAAGATGTTACCTTAATAATCACTGACTATAATAAGGAAAGAGGCGTAAATTTCGCTACTAGTTTAGGTAATCATACAAAATGGCGGTACCTTGATGTAAAAGAAGATAAAAGTATTGAACAAGCTTTAATTGGAATTGACATGGCAGTTGTTTTAATTAAACAGTTTGAATCAAAGATACAAGAGATAGCTTTAAAAATGAGAATCCCTTCTTTAGATGTAACCCCGTCTTACTCTTTGTATAGCCGAGTAATGAAATACCATGATGATGCTTTAAAACAAGGTACAGGAGTTTTGCTGTTATCGGGGTTCTTGCCTGGTTTGTCTGGATTACTCATCAAAAAGGCAATAGATGATTTCGATTATATAGAATCTGTAGATTTGGGATTTTTACAAAATAAGAATGCGGATGTCGGGATCGCGGGAGTAAAGGACATGCTACGTTTAATAGATGAACCTATCATAAGTGGGGATCAAAAAATAAGTAGTTTCTCCCAGTCAAAAAAGATGTATTTTCTTGGTCATGCTAAATACAAAAAAGTTCGGAATATCGAACATTCAGAAAGGATACTTCTAAGTAATATGTTCCCGGTAAACTTTTGGACTGGATGGAGTAACCGTCCTTTTAATTACATGATATATCTTCTTAAGAAAACTCAGTTGTTACCATTTATATATAATCTCAATTCCGGTGTAATGAAAAGAATCGTTAAGCATAATCCTCAAAAAAAAAGAAGATGCGATGCTTACTGTCGAAGTTAAGGGGCTTGTTCAAGGGGAATACAAAAAGAAAGGCTACTATTTACAGACATTTTCCGATTATCGAACAACTTCACTAGTCATAGCCGCACTAGTAAAAATAATGTTAACAAAGAGAGTGAAAGGAGTAGCGACTCCTTATGACATAACTGAAATAGATGAAATTTTATCTATAATTAATAATGATAATATTAGATTAAAAAACGGAAGTACAGCAGTAAAACTTCAAGAATAACTCAATATCGAAAGTCATCCATATATGCCTAAAAAATAAATCTATTGCTTTTAATAATTCAAATCTAAGAAGCAATTCATTTAAAATAATAGAGAACAGATGTGAAGTGTTGGTTAATTTGCGGAAGCTTGTGTTGCTGCTGCTCCCATTGATGGTATGGTAAAGAATATGAGGTTGTAGTAGAGGAGTAAACGTAGTAGATCACTTAAAGCGAGAGGGCATGTTGTCGCCCTCTCTATAACCAAAATATTATGTTGGTCTAACAACTAGTTCGTTCACATCTACTTCACTCGGTTGCAAAATAGCATAAGAGATTGCATCGGCGATAGCAGATGCTGGAAGAGCAATCTTGCGATACTCTACCATAGCTTCGCTTGCTTCTCCGTCTGTAATATGATCTGTTAATTCTGATTCGGTTACACCTGGTGAAATGAGGGTGGTACGGATGTTGTGTGTCAATTCTTGACGTAACCCATCTGTAATGGCACGGACCGCATATTTGGTTGCACAGTACACAGAGGCAGTTGGGGTGACACTGTACGCGCCGATTGAAGCGATATTAATAATATGACCCCGCTGTTGTACTTTCATTAGAGGTAGCACAGAAGCAATT
Source organism: Geomicrobium sp. JCM 19037 (assembly GCF_000698105.1). Taxonomy (NCBI): domain Bacteria; kingdom Bacillati; phylum Bacillota; class Bacilli; order Caryophanales; genus Geomicrobium; species Geomicrobium sp. JCM 19037. Next base: position 47,172 of record NZ_BAWZ01000020.1, read on the forward strand.
CCGTGCAAGACTCCCTTTATATTTACATCAATCATTTGATTCCACTCTGTAATCTTTCGTTTTTCTAGCATGGATAAAGGCATGATACCTGCATTGTTTACAAGAACATCTAATTGTCCGTACGCTTCTTTGATCTCTTGTACGACTTGTTCCATCTGTTCAAAATTGGTCACATCCAACTGCTTATAGTCTACTGCATAGTTTTTATTACGAAGTTTTGATGCAAGTTCTTCAAGCTTACCTGTTCTTCTTGCTGCGGCAATAACCGTAAGTCCCTGTTCTGCCAATTTCTCAACAGTAGCTGCCCCAATTCCACTACTCCCACCTGTTACTAGAACAACTTTTTCATGTGTTGTCATGCTTTCTCATCTCCTTAAATAAATGAGTGTAGAATTTAATTTCGTTTGAACTTAGTCACGGTAAAGGACCATACCCGCATGATATAAAATGTTATTGTGAAACTCTCCGTCAGCTGTGAACCCAGTATCATCTTTATAGGCAATATAGTTGCCTGTAATTTGATAGTTCCCCTTATACGCGGCTTCAATAGTACCGCGAGCTTCAACGTATCGGCCATTGGGCAATAATTCATGTCGAATTTTACGATCTTTCGTAATCCAAATACCGACGTAGGGATGGTTATCTTCACTCACTACCTGTTCAACTCCTTTTTGTTATGATCTACTCTAAGTATTCATGAAGAACAAGGTGGAGCGGTAGCCTCTTACTCTTCAATTCTTGCTTTATTCTCTAAAACCCCCTATGCTTTCAAACAAGAGGAGGTGCTGATTATGGCGGAGCAGATGCACGTCAAACATCGAGAAGAAGAACTAATCAAGCTAGTCAATTCATTCGCCAGAGTTGACGGAATACACAATACGAATATAACGGGCCTTTCGATAATTCGATCTTCAACACCTCTTGAGCCAATAAAAACATTACATCAACCGGCATTATGTATGATCATACAAGGTGGTAAGGTTGTCTCGTTGAATGGTGAAGACTATTCATATGGAAATGGCGACTATCTTGTCGTCGCCGTCGACCTTCCAGTTGTTGGAGAAGTCGTGAAGGCAAGTGAGGAAGAGCCATATCTATGTTTACGGTTGGATTTTGATCAACTGCAGTTGGTTAACAGCATTGGCAGTGAGAAACAAAAAAACGATAATCTAAATATCTCAAAAAGAGGACTATTTGTTAGTCAGACAACCGGAGCTTTACTCGACGCCTGGCTACGTCTTTTGACACTATTAAAAACGCCTAATGATAAGGATTTTCTCGCTCCACTAATTACAAAGGAAATCTTATATCGTGTCATGAAAGGAGAGCAAGGGGAGAGGATCCAATTGTTTGCTGCTCGAGGAAGTAAAATGTCAGAAATCGCTAAAGCGATCAACTATTTAAAACAGCACTATGCTACTAAAATCAACATAGAAGAGCTTGCAAAACATGTAAATCTTAGCGCTCCTGCATTCTATCAGCATTTTAAACAGGTGACTGCGATGACGCCGATTCAGTACCAGAAATCCCTTCGACTTCATGAAGCCAGAAGATTAATGATAAGGGAACATTGGCTAGCCTCCGACGCGGCATTTCATGTTGGTTATGAAAGCCCATCTTACTTCTCGCGTGAATATAAGAAAATGTTTAGCCGATCACCAAGAGACGATCTGAAAACTACATTCCAATAACGAGTAATGATGCCCGAATATATGCTCAGAATTGGGCTACGGGGATGTTTTACTTCCCTGTACGTAACGTGCTTATTGATCCGAAAGCGAACACTCAATAAATTAATTTCACATACCGTGATATGCTATGTATGTTTCAGTCCTTGAAACAATAATAAATTGTTGTTTTTTTCAAATAAGGGTGTGCAAGAGTGAACTTTGGTCCATTTGCATGACAAGGCTTAGGTCTTTCTAAAGATGCTACGCAGATGGACCTCCTTCGTGCAACTGGCGGTATCTTAGCAACTGACTCTTATAAATTTGTTGCACCGATTTTCTTTTACAAAGATGAATTCACTTTAGATATGTTGTAGCATGTTGGCATCATGATAACCGAGATGAGATTATAAACAAACTTCAACATGGGGATCATGTTAAGTTCACATATGACAAAGCTAATGGATTTAATGATAAAGCAATATAAATACATTCAACTGAAAATAAAAAGTTAGCATATATCTCTGTAGTTTACAGTGGTTGGATGTACGAAATGATAGTCAAAAACTGCGATTATGAAGCAGTAGTTTGGGAAGTTCACCCTCAGGCGTTCCCTCACCGTAAGGTGAATTTTAATGATTAATGGTCAAGTAAATCCATCAATAAATTTTGATGAATGATTAAGAGTAAAAGAAGATGTAAATATCGTTTTGTCTTAAAAAGCGAAATGATTTACAGATTGTAGAGTGCCCGCCTCAAATAAATCATTTTGGGGAGTGTTTTTAGTTTTCAGAGTAATCTACAGAATATAAAGTTATTACCACACTTTCATCGAAGTCGTCACTGCCTGTTTACAACCTTCACCGTTCTGTCTATCCTAAAAGTAAAGCACAAGGGGAATAAGTTGATGACGATTCTACTCGTAGAGGATGACAAAACGATTGCGCTCGGTCTGGAATATTCACTCCAACAAGAAGGGTTTGAAACGATTCATGCTGTAGATGTTGCTTCTGCGAAATCGATGATTAGTGCATCGATCGAGTCAATTTCACTTTGTTTGCTTGATTTGTCATTGCCCGATGGTTCTGGATATGAGCTTTGTGAGCTCGTAAAAGGCAAGAAGGACATTCCGGTCATTTTCCTTACCGTCGTTGATGATGAGGTGAATGTAGTGATGGGGCTTGATATGGCGCGGACGATTACATTACCAAGCCGTTTCGAATTCGTGAGTTAATCTCCAGAATAAAGTCGGTGTTGCGTCGTTATGAAAAGCAACACGGTCATGAGCAGAATACTCGTGTGGAGCTTTATGATGTTGAGGTTGCTGTTCAAGAGGCAAAGGTGTGGAAGGCCGGGCAGGAAGTCATGTTGACGGCGTTAGAATACCGTTTATTACTTATATTTCTGCAACATAAAGGACAAGTCTTATCCCGAGCTCAATTATTGGAGCAGATTTGGGATGTGGCGGGTGAGTTTGTGAATGACAATACACTTACGGTTTACATTAAACGGTTACGTGAAAAACTTGAAGATCACCCTCAACAACCACAGATCATTCAGACGGTTAGAGGTCTGGGGTATCGGCAGGTGAATGAAGATGTTGCGTAATCGAGAAATACGTCTGCTTTTAGTAAGTCAATTGATCATCTGTCTTGTCGCAATTTCCGGAGTCCTTCTTTTTCCAAGTGCTTCACTCATAATTATGATTAGTTTGTCGGTACTCCTCATAGTGGTTCATCTGTCTTTTACGCACTGGAAATACAAACGATTACAACGGTTGTCGGCATACTTACAACAAATCAATGCTGGAGACTATACGCTAGATGTACGGGATAATGAAGAAGGCGAGTTAAGTATCTTAAAGAATAACATCTATAAAGTGACAACACGGTTAGCAGACTATTCGGCTGGGTTGAAAGGAGATAAAGAGAAGCTCACAGAAGCGATCTCTGACGTGTCTCATCAGTTGAAAACACCCATCACATCAATGATGGTGATGGCGGATTTACTTGAGAGGGATAACCTCGATGTTGCAAAGCGCCAGCAGTTCACAAAGGCCATTCAAGAACAATTGGAACGGTTAGATTGGCTTGTAAGTTCTCTTTTAAAGCTCTCAAAGATGGATGCAGGAACGATTGCGTTTAAGAGAGACCGGTTTGAAATGAATGCGTTGGTCGAAGATGCACTTAAGCCCATGCTCATGTCCATTGATTTAAAAGGTTTAACGATTAACCAGATTGGCAACGATCAAAGTCGACTCGTTGCAGATTACCATTGGACAAAGGAAGCCCTTATTAACATTCTTAAGAATGCAGTAGAACATAGTCATCCAGGAAAGACGTTAACGATTCATTATCACGAGAATGCGTTGTATCAAGAGATTGAGGTTACTGATTATGGAAGTGGCATTCCAAAACATGACTTGCCATATGTTTTTAAACGTTTTTACAAAGGGGAAAATGCTGGTGATAATAGTGTCGGCATAGGTTTGGCGATGGCATATCAGATTGTCACAAGGCAAGGTGGCGACCTTGAAGTGCGAAGTGAAGAGGGTATAGGGACAACGTTTTCAATGAAGTTTTACAAACAGACGATCTAAGAGTAGTCGTTATGCAAAGAAGCATTAACGCTACTCTTATTTGCATTTCATTTTAAGTGACGGTATTGTCACTTGCCGAGTCACGAAGCCGTCACTTTGGACGCTTATGCTTAACGTATACAGATGATCTGGAGGGAACGTTATGGAGATTGTAAAGATAGAACAATTGTCAAAAGTATACGGACAAGCAGATACAGCGGTGAAGGCGTTAGATGACGTTTCATTCTCTGTGAAAAAAGGAGAGTTTGTGGCGATCGTGGGTCCATCCGGCTCTGGGAAGTCGACGCTTCTTCACTTATTGGGAGGCGTGGATCGGCCGAGCAGTGGCAAAGTGTGGGTCGATAATACAGATATTTATCAATTGAATGAAACAAACTTAGCGATTTTTCGTCGCCGACAAATCGGGTTAATTTATCAATTTTATAATCTGTTGCCGATTTTAACGGTTGAAGAGAATATTACGTTGCCGCTTTTGTTAGACGGCCATAAGGTTGACAAGAAACAGTTTCAAGAAACGGTAGAGTTGTTAGGGTTGCAAGAGCGTATTCATCACTTGCCGAATCAGCTGTCTGGGGGGCAGCAACAACGCGTGTCCATTGGTCGAGCGTTAATTAGCAACCCTGCGATTATGTTGCAGATGAGCCAACGGGAAACTTAGACAGTAAAAACAGTAAAGAAATCATTGATCTACTAAAGATGTTCAACCGCACGTACAATCAGACGTTGCTCGTCATTACGCACGATGACCGTATTGCTCTTCAAGCGGATCGAGTCATTTCGATTGAAGACGGGCGCGTGAGTAAGGACGAGGTGATTCGTCCATGAGCATCGTCAACAAAATAACTAGGCGGCATCTTAAAGAGAACAAAAAACGCACGCTCATTACAATCATGGGAACAATTATTTCTGTTGCCATGATCATGGCCGTTGCGACGTTAGGGTCGACGTTTCAAGACGTCTTAAAGCGCAATGCCATTGAAAATGCAGGCGATTGGCATGCTGCATTTGAGCAGGTCAACCAAACCCAACTTCAAGCAATTCGAGAAAGTGATTTGTTTGATGACGTCGCGCTAATACGTGAGTCTGGTTACGCTGAGTACGGGGCGAGTACTGATTCATCAAAGCCCTATGTATATGTCACAAAATTAAATGAAACAGGTTTTGACACGATGCAATTAGAGCTTGTTGAAGGGCGATTTCCGAGCGGACCAGATGAAGTGATTGTGTCGGAACAATTGATGGACATCGGTAGTGAGATTCATCTGGAAATGGGGGAACGTGTCGCAGAAGACATCACGTTTGATGATGAGCGGACACATGCGTATGCTCTACACACCGTTAACGGTGAACGTGCCGAGCGACTAACGAATGTCACGGAAGATTCGTTTAGTGTCGTTGGGGTTGTCCGGGAGCCTCTCTGGCAGCATTCTTGGACACCAGGTTACCCTATTATCGGTCATCTTGATGAAGGAGAAATTGCAGACGACAGCACAGCGATGGCGTACATGTCAGTCAGTGATGTGGACCGTACGATTTATGATCAAGTGAACACGTTTGCCGAGGAGGCAGGCTTAGAGCAACCGTTCTACAATGATTCACTATTACGTGCACATGGGCTGACAGCAAGCGACAATATGCAAACGACGCTGTATGGACTCATGGCCATTGTGATGGTAATTATCGTCATTGGATCAGTGGCTCTCATCTTTAATTCGTTTGCCATCTCTGTATCTGAGCGTTCTCGCTATTTAGGAATGCTCTCAAGTGTTGGTGCGACGAAGCGGCAGAAACGAAATTCGGTCTACTTTGAAGGATTGATCATCGGACTGATTGCGATTCCTATTGGGATTGTAGCTGGAGTTGCAGGAATTGGGGTGACGACTTATTTTATTAATGATCTTCTCTCTAGTGCACTCGATACCGAACTAAGAATGGTCGTTTCTAAAGAATCGGTCTTTATTTCAATTGGCCTTGCAGCGATGACAATTTTCATCTCCACGATTATTCCGGCCTTACGGGCTTCAAGAATTACCGCGGTTGATGCAATCCGGCAATCACAAGACGTCAAGCTTACGAAAAAGAAAGTGAAAACCAATCGTCTCGTGCGAAAGCTGTTTGGGGTAGAAGGAGATTTCGCATTAAAGAATTTGAAGCGAAACAATAAGCGTTATTTCGTTACCGTTTCTTCATTGGTCGTGAGCATCATTTTATTTCTTTCGATATCGTACTTTGCTTCAGCACTTTCGCAATCAATGCACATGTCTTTTGTGAACCAAAACTACGATCTTAGTATTCAAGTTGATCGTAATGACGATGAGTTTGCAGCCATTGTTGATCAAGTACTGAACATGGATTCGGTAAATGAAGGCAGTGTAAACCGCTCCGTGACATTTCGAACGCTTGTAGAACCGGAAAGGTGGCCTGAAGGCTTGACCAATCAGGTCGAGGATAACATGGATTACTTGATTGATGGGAACTATCCTTATCATGTCCAAGTGATCGGTCTCGATGCCGATAGCTTTTCTGAATACGCCACTTCCATCGGTGCAGATACTGAGCGATTTATCGGTGCAGATGAAACGCGGGCCATACTTGTGAGTGAGATACTGTACGAAGATACAGAAGCAGGTAGATATGTAGAAGAGCCTAGTGTACGTGCGAATGAAAATGATACGTTCACAATAGAACAGGAAAATTACGATGAAGAACGAGAATTGTACGAATATGAAGACGTTGTTGATGTTGAGATCGGAGCGATTACGAACGATTACCCACTTGGTTATTTTGAACAATGGTTAGGGTCAATGGTTCTCATCGTTTCACCAGATGTATTTGAAGATATTCAAACGGTAAGCGGTCAACCTTTGTATGATATGCTGTATGTAACGACTGACCAACCGGAGGCTTTACAGCAAGAACTTGAAGATCTTGCGCTCATTGATGAGGCAGCGATTCATAATACGTACGCTCAAGAGCAGCGGGATCAACAAATCACCACCGTCATGTCCATCTTTTTATACGGGTTTATTACGCTCATATCAATGATTGCTATTGCAAACATTATAAACACAATTTCAACGAGTATTGCGCTTAGAAGACGAGAATTTGCGATGTTAAAGTCAATCGGTATGACCCCTCGGTCGTTTAACAAGATGATCTATTTCGAAAGCATCTTTTATGGCCTAAAGGCGTTGTTGTATGGCCTTCCAATTAGTATTGGGATTATGTATAGCATCTATATTACGAATCAAAACGCGTTTGCTTACGCTTTTACACTACCATGGCTGGAGATTATCATTGCCATTGTTGCGGTTTTGGTAATTGTCATCGTCGCGATGATCTATTCCATGTCCAAAATCAAAAAAGACAATATCATTGAGACACTAAAACAAGAAAATGTGTAATAGCAGTGTGGAGCCTCACTTTTGTGGGGCTCTTCTTATTTTAATATTCTAGTGTTTTATTTGACATTTAATAATTTAATAGTATAGTTTTATCTAAATATTTATCATATATAGATAGAGAATAATGTGCGGTACATCGTGCAGCATAGGAGGTAGAAAACATTGAAGACGACACTCCGTGTTGCTGGGGTTTACGTTGGTGCCGTCGTTGGTGCGGGCTATGCTTCAGGACAAGAAATGCTTCAATTCTTTGTGAGTCATGGTGTGTGGGGAATTGTAGGAACGGCGGTTACGATGATTTTGTTGCCGATTCTCGGCTACCATCTCGTGATGCTCGGAGATCAGTTACACGTTCGCAATCATAAAAAGGTGCTGTATCATTTATGTGGAAAATACCTTGGACCGGTCATCGATGTCGCGCTTACTTTTTTCCTGTTTGGCTTAGGAGCGATTATGATTGCAGGAAGTGGTTCATTATTTGAACAATCATTCGGCCTTGCACCGATTTGGGGCTATGTTTTTATGAGTCTCGTACTCATATCCACCTTATTACTCGATACGAATAAAATCATAACGATCATTAGCTCGTTAAGTCCTTACATACTCGTGCTTTTGTTCATTATCGTTGTGTATTCAATCTTTGCGAGCGAAGCGAGCTTCGCGACGTTGGAAAGCATCGCTAGCCAACAATTAACGGTGTCTCCACATTGGACACTCAGTACACTCATTAGTGTTTCGTTTAACTTTATGGTCGGATTTGCCATCATGGTTGTGTTAGGAGCCGTAGAGAAAGATCGGAAAGGATTACGAATGGTGCGATCTTAGGTGGTGTGGCGTTAGGTGTAATTGCTATTATTGTGGCACTTGGTGTGTACTTAAACTTAGACCGGGTTCATGAGGCTGAAATGCCAATCCTGTTATTGGCACATGAGTTTAATCCAATTGTTGGATTCTTCATGGCAATCGGTTTACTCATGATGATCTATAGTACAGCAGCAACGTCGTTATACACGTTCCTAGTACGTTTCTTTGCACCGAACACGAACGCCTACAGAGGAGCAGTTGTTGTTGCTTGCTTACTCGGCTTAGGTTTTGGATTCATCGGTTTTGTTGACCTCGTCAACACCGTTTATCCATTGCTTGGGTACATCGGATTTATCGTCATTGTTAGCCTGATTATTAATATTGTAAGGCGGCCGAAGCAAAAGGTCGTATAAATCAGTAGCCGTGATAAAACCAAACAAAAAAAGCTCGCATTGTTTAACTACAACGCGAGCTTTTTCTTATTTCCTCCGAATGCCCATCAGCACATTTGCGCGTTCTGGCCATTGCTCTGTCTAATTTGGGTAGAGAAGAGAGGCTTTGTTCAATTTCCTCTGGAAATGGTCCAGGGCGTCCAGTCGTTGTGTCCATTCCCATTACCATTTGTTCACTTGTTGCGATGATGTCACCGTGATCATTTTCCATCTCAAACCAAAGGTGCAAACGTTTGGCATCTTGATCGAGAATGATGACGGTCGTTCGTAACGCTTGTTGTTCATGGGCTTCTTGTAAATAACGAATGTGCGCTTCTAACGTGAAAATCGTGTATGCGTGGCGCTCTCGTCCAGATGCATCCAACCCAGTCGTTCCATGAGTGCATCGAGGCTCTCGCTAAACACCAAGGAATAAGATGCATCGTTCATGTGACCATTGTAATCGACCATGTCAGATTGGACACGACCGTTCCAAATGACTTTACGTTCTGTCATAAGCAATCACCTTTTCTGATGGCCAAAAACCTTCTTCTTCGAGTAAGTCCATCAATTTAATTAAGAAACGATCGCGACGATGTTCAAGGTCTGCGATTGATACAGTTCCACTTTGTTCTGCCGTTCCTTGAATGACTTTTTCGCTTAATTCTTTCGTTAGTTCAGGGGCAACGAGACGTGTCCACGGAAGTTTTAGCGCCGGACCAAATTGCTCAAGCATATGGCGCATGCCCGCGTTGCCGCCTGCTAAATGCAACGTCATAAACGGTCCCATTAATGCCCAACGAAGGCCAGGGCCATAAACGATGGCTTTGTCGACTTCTTCTGTAGTCGCAACACCGTCATTGACGATGTGAAGACTTTCCCTCCAAAGAGCTTCCATCAGGCGATCGCCAATGTGACCATCAATTTCTCCGCTCATCATGAGTGGTTTCATGTTCATCTCGTCGTACATCGCTTGTGCTTGCTCCATGTAACGGCGATCTGTTTGTTTACCCCCGGCAATTTCGACAAGCGGCACTAAATAGACCGGGTTAAAAGGGTGAGCAACAATGACTCGCTCTGGATGTTTCGTGCAAGCCTCTTGTAACACAGACGGCATATAACCCGATGTGCTCGAAGCGAGAATCGCCTCCGGTTTCGCCACAGCATCGGCTTGTGAGAGCACGGATTTCTTTAGTTCTTCACGTTCAGGTACATTTTCTTGAATGAGATCCGCATCTTCAACCGCTTCTTCCAATGTTTCAAAGAATGTTAGATTTTTCAACGATGCGTGTTCTGAGATACCATACTCGTCAAGTGTTGGCCAAATTTCTTCAAGTAGATTTCTTGTGGTTTCTTCGGCGCCTGGAGCGGGATCAAAGGCGTGTACGCGGTGGCCATTCGCGATAAAACGCGCGATCCAACCGTTACCGATAACACCTGTGCCGAGTACTGCAAATGTCTTCATGATTTACACCTCTATCGATTAAATGCGGTTAAGTTTAACTGTTCACGTGCTTCTCTTGGTGTCATAGGTTCAAGGTTAACACTGTTTAAGACGGAAACGGCTCGGTCGACAAGTTGTTCATTTGAACCGAGTACACCTTTTTCAAGGTAAAGGTTGTCTTCAAGTCCAACGCGTACATTTCCTCCGAGTAATGCCGATTGTGCAACCATCGGAAGTTGCATACGACCAATCCCAAACGCTGACCAATGGGCACCTTCTACGGTACGTTTACGCATGTAATCAATCGTTTCAGCATCTGCATCGGCACCCCATGGAATACCTAGGCAAAATTGATACATTGGGTTTCCTTCAATCAATCCTTCAGAGACGAGCTGATTCGCTAAACGAATATGACCCGTATCAAAAATCTCCATCTCAGGTTTCACGCCACTGTCTTTAATGAGTTGTGCATGCTCACGGAGCCATCCAGCAGGGCCAAGATAGACTTCATCTCCGAAGTTCAAGCTGCCACAATCGAGCGTACAGATTTCTGGTAGCAATTTGCCGACGGGTTCATGGCGTTCTTGAGGGGTCTGGATGTCTGTTCCAGGACCACCTGTAGTGGGTGTTTCTAGACTTGGGACAAAGTCACCGCCACCTCCAGCAGTAATGTTAATAATCACATCCGTATCGGCTTCACGAATACGTTCAACCGTTTCTTTAAAAAGTTCAACGTCGTGACTTAGCTTTCCAGTTTTCGGATCACGGACGTGGATGTGTGCAATCGCTGCACCGGCTTTAGCAGATTCAATGGCTGAATCTGCAATTTCTTTTGGTGTAATCGGTACGTGCTTGCTTTTGCTCGTTGTGTCACCCGCACCTGTAAGTGCAGCGGTAATGATTCGTTTATTTTTCATGATGGTTGTCCTCCTTTTGGCTGTCGCGAAGCGGTACATGATCAAAGATCTGGCCACTTTCAAAGAAGTACACAAGTCGATCAATCCAGTTGTAATACGCTTGCCACGCATCAAGTTCTTCGGACAGCGCTTCAACGCGATCTTTAATTTCAACGGGTGTTTCACTCGATAAGGAAGTCTTCATATGATCCACGCGCTCTCGTAATCGTCGTTCAAGCGTCATGTTACGTGATACAACTTCCTTCCAGTTTGTCGTAAACAACGAGATGAATGTTTGTGCATAATCGCTTTCTACATTGTAATGTTCTTTGCGACTGCCTTTGACAAATTCTTTTTCTGCAATATTTAGCGCAAGCATCTGACGCATGACTTGACTCATTCTCGTTTTGCTCATGCCTGTTTCTTCGGCAAGGGCATCTAACGTCATCGCTTCACGATTCATATAAATGATACCGAGTAGTCTTCCAACTGTTGATGAAACACCAAATGTCTCCATATTATCAGCAATTCGGTCGGTAATTTGATCTTCTGCTGCTTGTAACTCAGTAAGTAGCTGATCGTTTGATAATGATTCCACGGACATGCCTCCTTCAATCACTGTGATTAACCTTATCATTCCTCAAATCAATTGCAAAAAAACAGGTCAGGTAGAAAAAGTGAGGAATCGTTAGTAATTTTACGATATTACCTTTTGTATACTTTGTAAAGTTTAAATTGCATAGATTATACAAACTGTATCGGTTTTTTCAGGTTTTCCTAATTTAAGGTCGAAACATTATACTGAGAAAGTTGCAAGCGAGAGTAAGAAATGATGGAGGTGCTTGATTTGCTAGAATTCAAAGACGTAACAAAAACCTTTGATGGCAGTAAAAAGCCTGCAGTAAATAAACTAAACTTAACGATTGAAAAAGGTGAGTTTGTCGTATTTATTGGACCAAGTGGTTGTGGAAAAACAACAACAATGAAAATGATTAACCGTCTCGTAGAACCATCGGAAGGTCAAATCTTAGTGGATGGGACGAATGTGTTAGATCAAGATTCTGTGCAATTGCGTCGTTCAATTGGTTACGTGATCCAACAAATCGGTTTGATGCCACACATGACGGTAGGGGAGAACATCTCCCTTGTAGGTTCATTATTAAAATGGAGTAAGCAAAAGCAACAAGAACGTGCGAAAGAGCTTATTTCTTTAGTGGATTTACCTGAAGAGTACTTACAGCGTTATCCACACGAGCTCAGCGGTGGACAACAACAACGAATTGGTGTGTTGCGTGCATTAGCTGCAAATCCACCGTTAATCTTGATGGACGAGCCATTTGGAGCGCTAGATCCGATTACCCGTGATGGCTTGCAAGAAGAATTTAAGAAGTTACAAAAAGAAGTGGACAAAACGATTGTTTTTGTCACTCATGATATGGACGAAGCTATTAAACTAGCCGATAAAATCGTCATTATGAACGCTGGAGAAATCGTGCAAGTCGGAAGTCCGGATGAGATTTTAACGAATCCTGCTAATGAATTTGTTGAAGACTTTATTGGTAAAAATCGATTGTTACAAAGTCGTCCAGATGTAACGACTGTTAAGCAAATCATGAATGCAGAGCCAGTCACAGTGAAAGAAGAGCGCACTTTAAAAGAAGCGATTCAAGTGATGCGCGACAACCGTGTCGATTCTCTGTTAGTCATTGATGAGATGGATACATTAAAAGGATACATCGATATTGAAATGATTGATTCGCATTATAAGAAACGGAATTTCGTCTATGAAGCGATGGATACCGAAGAATATTCCGTTCATAGTGAGGATTTGTTGCGTGACTCCATGTACCGGATGCTTCGTCGTGGTAGTGCGTACGTGCCAGTCGTTGAAGAGAACAATCGACTTGTAGGAATTGTTACGAGAGCAGCGCTCGCGAATATGGTTTATGACACAATCTGGGGTGAAGAAACCGCCCAAGTTGCCGCAACGGAATAAGGAGGTTACGACATGTTTGAAGCAATCATCGATACGCTAACAACGTACGGCTGGAATCTAGTTGAAAAGACCGGCGAGCATATGTACATTTCACTGGCAGCGATCCTTCTCGGAGTGATTGTAGCAATCCCTGCTGGTATTTTATTAACGAGAATTCCAAAAATCGCTGATCGAATCATTTCATTTGTCGGCATCTTACAGACTGTGCCTAGTCTTGCGATCCTTGCATTTTTAATGCCATTTCTAGGTGTTGGTGTGTTGCCTGCAATTATCGCACTATTTATCTACTCGGTACTGCCAATATTAAGAAACACGTATACCGGTGTGATGGAAGTTGATCATAGTTTAAAAGAAGCCGGAAGAGGCATGGGGATGAGCAATTGGGAAACAGTTAAAAAGATTGAACTACCGCTTGCGCTACCCGTCATTATGTCAGGCATTCGCTTTGCGACGGTATACTTAATCGGTTGGGCAACTCTAGCCGCTTTTATCGGTGGTGGTGGTTTAGGTGATCTCATCTTTGATGGCTTAAACTTGTATCAACCTGAGTTAATTATTCTAGGTACCATTCCTGCAACCTTACTTGCGTTGCTTGCAAATGGCTTACTTTCAAAGATTGAAAAGAAACTAACACCGGTTGCAATGAGAGGTGAAACCGCATGAAAAAAGTAATACCAACCGTGATGGCTTCAGCACTTCTGTTGTCAGGCTGTTCTTTGCCCGGCTTAGGTGGACCGTCAGAACAGACGATTCGCATTGCAACGTTAGATACCGTCGAATCCGAAATCTGGGGTTACACACTTGCTCATATGATTGAGCATTATACAGATTTAGAGACTGAATTAGTAACAAATCTTGGATCGACGATGGTGTTGCATCAAGCGATGATGCAAGAAGAAGTTGATATCACAGCAACCCGTTATACGGGAACAGATATCGCGGGCGTGCTCAATTATGAAGATGTTACAGATCCTGAAGAAGCGATGCAGATCGTCCAGCAGGAATTCGATGAGTTGTTCAATCAGACGTGGCAGAATCCTATGGATTTGACAATAGTTACACGGTGTCTGTCACAGAAGCATTTGCAGAACAAGAGAATATTGAGCATGTAGATGACTTAAAACCGTTCGCAGATGAGATGAATTTCGGTGTTGATAATGCCTGGGTCAATCGAACGGGAGATGGTTATGCGGCATTTACTGAAACGCATTTTGCTTTTGGTGATGTGTACCCGATGGCAATTGGTCTTGTTTATGAAGCTGCGGCTTCTGGGAACATGGATGCCGTTCTAGGCTATTCATCAGATGGTCGTATTGCGGCTTATGATCTAACCGTTCTGGAAGATGACTTTTTTCCTCCATATGACGCTTCACCTGTGATACGTAATGAAGTGCTTGATGATCACCCAGAACTTGAAGGCATTCTTCATAAGTTAAGTGATACGGTGAGCACAGAAGATATGCAAGAGATGAATTATATGGGCGATGTTGAATTGGTTGGCCCATCGACGATTGCTCGAGAATTTCTCGAAGAGAATAACTACTTTGAAGATGGGGTAGTCAACGAGGAGGATCAGTAATGGAAACGTTTATTACGTATGTTTCTCAAAATGGTTTTTACATCTGGGAAGAGTTTTACCGTCACTTCTTGATGGCTGCCTACGGAGTCCTTTTTGCATCGATCGTTTCCATTCCAGTGGGTATTCTTATTGCAAGGTACGGAAAACTAAGTTCTTGGGTACTGACTTTTGGTAGCATTATTCAAACGATTCCTGTACTCGGCTTTATGGCCATTACGATGGTTGCGATGGGACTTGGTACAACGACGGTCATTACGACCGTATTCTTTTACTCACTTCTACCGATTATCCAAAACACGTATGTTGGCATTAAGGGCGTTGACAAGACAGTAACAAACGCCGCTTATGCTTCAGGGATGACACGCTTACAATTGTTAACAAAGGTGGAGTTACCGCTTGCAGTCAGTGTTATTATGGCAGGAATTCGCACAGCGCTCGTTGTCGGCATCGGGATTGTCGCCATTGGAACGTTCGTCGGTGCTGGGGGACTTGGTGCCATTATCGTGCGTGGAACAAATGCGACCGACGGAACGGCAATTATTCTTGCAGGTGCAATACCAACAGCTCTGATGGCGATTATTGCAGACCTTATTATGGGTAAAATCGAACGAAAACTAAACCCCGCCAATAAAGCTGCGGTTGCTTAAATGACTGACGAGAAGTGCAAACAAGAACAAGCGTCACGGCGCTTGTTCTTGTTTGTATAACAACGCAGGTTCTCTATATACAATGAACGTAAGACTTTCCTGATTTGCGCTGTTGGGTTGGAAGGGGAGCGCGGTGTTGGATGCCATTTTACGCGCTAGTTTACACTTTCTGCGCCAAGTTTGCCTAGTTTAACGATTTTGGCGCTCATTCTGCTAAACATTAGCGCAGTTCGTTCCAACCGGAGAGCAGATTCAATGTTGAGAAAAACGAGTACCCTGTCGGCCCCAGCGGGTCCGAAACCAAATCGGACTCGGTTCGCGCCGACGTCTTGTGGGTACTTTGGGGCGAGGATATGCACGTGACCCGGTGATCTGTTCCCGAGTTTGCTCATTCTGTTCCCTAGTTTAGGAGAATACATCGCTTTTCCTACGATTTTCCCCAACTTGAGAACAGTTGGTCGCAACTCGAGCACAGTTTCCATTTTCCAAGTTTACTATTGGTTCTTAATGAAATTCCTTAGTTCAACCTATCTAGTAGCTGAATGGGCCACCGTTTCATCGTCATTAGCAAAGTGGGTGTTCGTTAATTCTTCTGAAACAGTCCAAAGTTTACGCATCGTAGCTGAATGATAAACGTCGGTCTTTGGTTCCTCAATCGTTGGGTTTCCTTTCCTCCCACCTGCGCCATCAGGACCAATGAGTTCACCACCTTGGAGCGAATCATCAGTAGCTGCCATAATCATCGGCAATGCCCCCATACTTGGCGGTTGGCTAAAGAGTTTAAGAAGTGGTTTGGCAAACCAACGGGTTTCTGTTTTTCCAAGTTTAAATAGATTTGTGGAGGATAACCCAGGATGAGCGGCTAGACTAATCGTAGTGTAGCCGTGTGTTTTTAAGCGATCATCAAGTTCTTTTGCAAACAGCAGATTCGCTAACTTACTCTGGCTGTAAAACTTGGAGCTACTGTACCCTGATATTCCATCTAAGTTATCAAAATGAATGGTTCCGTAGCGATATGCTATGGAAGTTAACGTGACAATTCGGGATGCTTCTCCTTTTTCTAATAGGGGGAGTAATCGACCGGTAAGTGCGAAGTGACCGAGATGATTACTGGCGAATT
The DNA here is from genome assembly GCF_000698105.1 of Geomicrobium sp. JCM 19037. Lineage (NCBI taxonomy): Bacteria > Bacillati > Bacillota > Bacilli > Caryophanales > Geomicrobium > Geomicrobium sp. JCM 19037. The sequence continues at coordinate 63,759 of NZ_BAWZ01000020.1, forward strand.
GCAATTCAAAGCATCATCTGTAAAGGTGTGTGGGGGCATCATGACCCCCGCATTGTTAATGAGCACGTCAATGGCAGAGAATTTCTCTTGTATTCGGTTGACAAACGGATCAACGGTTTCAAGTTTCGCAAGGTCAATATAATATACGTAAACCTGGGCATTTGGGTAATTAGTGAGAATCTCATGCTTAGCTTCCTCACCTTTTGCTTCATTTCTTACGGCGAGCACGACGTGACTGCCTAGTTGGGCGAAGTGTTTCGCCGCTTCAAATCCAATGCCGCTATTAGAACCGGTGATGATGACCGTTTTATTATTCATTATATCTCTCCATATCTTGAATTAATGTGAAAAACCATTTTCTAACGTGAGGAAAACATCATCCAAATAATCGTTAAAATGGCTTTCGGTTAGCTGCTCGGGAAGTCTTATAGAACCTTGCGAATCGGTTGTAGGAATAACTGCAGAAATCACAGCACCTAAGAGAAGTTGATAATAATAATCAGGATAACGATGACCAAAATGAGCTTTTAGTGCGTCAACACTATGACGCTGAATTTCAGTGAATGTCCCATAAATATAAAGCATCAATGTTTTATTCGTTCTCCCGAGTTGAACAATTTGATGTTTGCGTTCTATATTTTCAAAGACCCTCTGGTTTTTTAACCCGTACTTAATAAGAGATAATGGGGTTTCTTCGTTAATGTCGACGCTCATAGACAACAAGTCAATATTTTTGTCGAAGATAAAAGCTGCATGAGCAATGGCTTCTTCTTTACAAGAAAAGTAGTTTGAGAAAGTACGGCGAGAGATCATTGCATCATTGGCAATGTCTTGAATGCCGAAGCCATCAACACCATATTTTTGGGCCAATTGAAATGCACAATCAGCAATTGAAGCCCTCGTCGCTTCTTTTTTTCTTTCACGCAAGCTGTGAGTCTCCATCATCATTGCCCCTTCGTCTTTGCTTTTTCATATCGTAAACTAAAATTGCTCTATGTGCAATTTTGCTCATTCGGCAATTTTCAGTATTGCAAATTTCGAACACATTAGATGGTGATTTACGTATATGGATGAGCCTACTTATAGAAAGCAGCCATTTAATATTTACATTGAATCCAGAATTCAGTATTCTAGTAATTATATTCGGAAAATTTTCACGGAAAGGAATGAACCCGATGTATGCAACGGTGAATGGAACAAGACTTTATTTTGATGTTGAAGGTGCAGAGTATGAAGTTCGAGAGGGGAATTTAGTGAAAAAGCCTGTTTGTTTTGTGCTACATGGTGGACCAGGAGGCAATCATATCGGGTTTAAGCCAACATTTCAAGCGCTTACGGATACGATGCAACTCATTTATGTGGACCAGCGTGGGTGTGGATTTTCAGACGATGCGCCAGAGGAGACATTACATATTGATTATAACGTTGAAGATTTGGAAGCATTGCGCGAGCACCTCGGATTGGATCGAGTATGGATCTTAGGCCACTCATATGGGGGGATGGTTGCTCAAGGGTATGCACGGAAGTATGGTCAGCGTTTATTAGGATTACTACTCGTCACGACAGCGCCGAATCATCGTTTTCTTGAAGATGCAAAGAAGATTGTGAAAGAAAATGGGACCCCTGAGCAGATTGAGATTTGCGAAAAGCTTTGGAATGGGGACTTTCAAACGGACGAAGAGTTGGATCTGTTTTATGCACAAATGGGGTCTTTCTATTCAGTACGGGAGCAGAAAGAAGGGAAATCCAAAAGGCCAAAAGTGCGTAGAAATTATCGGGCATTGAACCAAGGGTTTGGCGGTTTTATGCGGGAGATGGATTTTACAGAAAGCAATCGTTCGATCACAGTCCCAACCCTCGTCATCGCCGGTGCTCATGATTGGATCACACCTCCTAAAGCGAATGAAGCCGTAGCTGAATCTATACCTACAGCGACGTATGTGTTATTTGAAAATAGTAGTCATCGAGTGATGTCAGACGAATATGAGCGATTTATGCGTGTAGTGAAAACGTTTGTTCAAACAGCAACTACAGAGGAGAGGTAATCATGAAAAGAAGAACAAGTAAAAGTGCTGTCGCCATTATGCTGGCTGCCGCTTTAGCGGGTTGTAGCGAAGATGTTGACGAGCAGGTTGAGGAAACGACTGAGTCAACGGGAGGAGATTCTGAGCTTATTTTTGCAATGTCTAGCGATGCGGTTGACTTGAGTCCTCACGGTTCAAATGATACGGCTTCTACACAAGTACGAAGTCAAATTTATGAAAGTTTAACAATTATGGATGAAAATATGGAAGTCCAACCTCACTTGGCAGAATCTTTCGAGCAAGTGGATGAACTCACTTGGGTTTTTGAGCTTCGTGAAGATATCACGTTCCACGACGGTGAGCCGTTAACAGGAGAAGCGGTCAAGCAGTCGCTAGAACGTGTCATTGATCCGGATGTTGCGTCCCCTCGGGCATTTTTGTTTGACATGATTGATTCAATTGACGTTGAAGGGGAGAATGAAGTAACGATTACGACCTCTTATCCGTTTGCGCATTACCCGCACACTTAGCGCATAATGGAGGCAGTATCATTAGTCCGAAAGCTCTTGATGCAGTAGAAGAGGGGCAGTTTAATCTTGATACGGAGACGGCGGGGACAGGACCTTTTGTATTAGACACATGGAATCAAGGAAATGAAGCCGTTCTCTCTCGAAATACTGAATATTGGGGAGATGCCGTAGCCCTTGATGCTGTTACTTTTAAAGTCGTTCCTGAGGAGTTAACACGAATCGGGATGGTTTCTAACGGAGAAGCACATGTAGCAGATACGATTAGTGCATTAAATACGAGTCAAGTAGAAAGCACGGAAAATGTTGAGCTCGTTAGTGATGCGAGCTTGGGCATGACCTATTTAGGTTTTAATAATCAGCATGAGCTGTTTCAAGATGCAGATGTTCGTCGAGCGATCTCTATGGCCATTGATAAGGAAGTAATACTCGAGGGGATTATGCAAGGAAACGGGAAAGTAGCAGATGGACCGATTAGTGATTTAATCTTTGGGTATGACGACAATTTAGAACCGATTGCTTACGATCCAGAAGCGGCTCAGTCACTTTTAGAGGAAGTTGGCGAAGACATCAACTTTACCGTTTGGGTCGGCGATGCGGATGAAGTCACCCAGCAAATGGCGGTAATCATTCAGGACCAGTTGTCAGAAGTCGGTGTGGATATGAGCATTGAGTCAATGGAGTGGGGGACATTGCTCGACGGTACGGCAAATGGTACGCATGAGGCAATGATTATGTCTTGGACAGCCGTTTCTGGAGATAGTGATAACGGCCTTTATAATCCTTTCCATTCAAGCAACTGGGGTGGTTCAGGCAACAGAACGTACTATGAGAATGCAGACGTTGATGAACTGTTATTTGATGCACGCCAAGAGACTGATATAGACACTCGCGAAAGTATGTATCACGAAGCGCAAGCCATCATCGTCGAAGAAGCACCAATGGTGAATCTCGTTCACCAAGACAACATCTACGCAATTTCTCAGAATGTTGAAGGTCTTATTAAAATGCCAGACAACTTGTATCGTTTGTTTGTGACAGAAGTGAATGAAGACGACGCCTATTAGGGTTTAAAGAAAAGCAAAGTAGTTGTCCCAATACACTACTTTGCTTTTCAGTTTTCACCCGTTCTTTACTACCTTGTACACATGATAAGTCGTCATAATAGCATAAGCGATGGTGAGAAGAAGTGGTAAAATGAACATTAAAAAAATTGATGGGCTCGTAGAAGATATGTCCCAATATAAAAGGATGGCAGGGGCCATACTAATCCCAAAAACAACTTGTCGTTTATCTTTACTCACCTCGTTTTTAATGAGCATACCGCAGGCAACCGCCACAAGAACAATCATTGTAAAGATAAAGTGATTCGAAAAAATAAAATCCATGGAACATACACTCCAATCGAAAACAACAAATATTAACAGAATACTCTTAAACCATTATTGCACGATGGAAATGTATCTTTCAATGGCGATTCGGGTAGCGCGAACGATAGATTTTTGCAACGGTGTTCATCAGCCATTTTGGAACCTGAGTAGGGAAATAAGCTTTACGATAATGCTTGTAGTAGCCTGCTTTAAGATCGTCCCACTGTCGGCATGGCTTAGGATTAGAAAAGCGGGCAATATCGATGATACGGACTAAACCGTCGCTCGTAATTAATAGGTTGTGTAAGTGGATATCTGACGGGTAAAGGCCTTGTGTGCGTGCGTAGCCTAACGCATCATCAACTTGTTTAATCTGATCAAGGGAAATATGAATGCCTTCATGCAAACATTGAAACGCTGTCTTGCCTTTGATGTACTCGAGAACAATATAGTTGGTACCGACTTCATAAAGTGAAGCGTATTGAGGGTGATCCGTAATTTTCATATAGTTGATGTATTCTTGTTTAGCGACCGATTCAAAAGGAGGATAATATACTTTGATGACTCGATTCTCTTCAGGAAGTTTAAAAACAGCAGCGCTTCTCCCTGCACCGCAAATGGACAAGTGAGGGTGTGATGAGTAGACTTCATACGTTCCTTTTACTACCCAAAATGAAACACTGTCAGCATATTGCTTATACGTCTTTGTGACACCAGCCATTATCGTTTTTTCGTTCCTTTGCGTTTGGCAAGTTCTTTCTTTACAAGTGGAACGACATGTTTTTGGGCTTCTTTAATCCCATCTCTAACTACTTTTGACTTGAGCAGTTTCTTTAGTGCACTCATTGAACATTCTCCTTCAAGGTGGCAACAAAGGATACAAAAAAACCTTTGCCCACCAAGTTAGATGGACAAAGGTCTCGCAAGCAACAATAGTTGCCAGTAGTGCCGAGGATTTCTCCCGTAATGACGACAGCTACTCGAATGCTACTCCCCTTTGGGAAAATCTCATTTGTTTCATTATAGCTACATATAAACAACTTACAATGGTTTCGATAACTTTACATCGGTTCTTAACATAACTGTATTATAAAAACTTCATTCGTAATGAAAAGGTCTTACTCATACAGTTTCGTTATGCTCGGGCATATCTTGTCGATGGAGAAGGCATTCTGAAACAATATCGTCTCCAAAAAGATAATACGTTCGCTGATGTTCGGTTTCCGTACAGTTACAATCATGTGTAAAGTACTCTTTCGAAAAACTGACGAAACTTCTTATTGGTTTGATAAACGATACGCTTCATAATACCACCTCGCAAGTGTTAGTTTATGAGTTTTAATTGTTAAAACTTGCGTATATCATACAACCAGGGAAGATATGAAAGCAACAGTTTTTTTAAAAAATTTTGATGGAATTTCTTACTAAATAATTTAGGAAATAAAAGTCGCCTCGTTGAATGACTAGTGATGTGAAATATATGGTAAAATCTGTACTAATCTGTATTCGAATTAGGTGTTGTTTTTTATGGAGAATGTTAATTCATATGAAGAAGTGAAAAGTAGACATTCGTACCTTTGTATATACGCCGATTTCTTTAGTAACAGGATTCTTCATTGCACAAGTAGTAATAAACGAGCAATTGTCCACATTTATTCAATTCCTCCCCTACTGTCGTTGGTGCTACGTGTAGCTGGGTGTTTAGAAGTGAAGAAAAAATTGTAGAAAAAGAACGAAGGTATTTAACAAAAAAAGCGAATAAGACGAAAGCAAGAAAACGGATTGAAGCGGTTGCCTTCACAGTCATTAGTCTAATTTTAGTATTTGTAATGACTCATTGGATGAATTAGTTAGGAGCGATGTGCATGTTTAAAAAAAACGTTATTCATCAGTTTCACGTTCGTACTCGTCGCTTGTACAAACGACCCAGACGACAACCCAGAAGTTGTTGACTCAGCAACATTTCACGGATCATCGGATCATTGGGAGGTCGAGGCTGTTGGGAGATCTTTGAAGGAGAATCACCGGCGAGTACGACGAATCTAGACATTGAAGCGACGTACGTAGGGAGCGCAGAAGCGTTAGATTCGCCAGTCACAATTCTTATCGAGGATGACGAGCAAAGCGGTTCAGTCAGTCACGATGCTGACATGAACCCAAATGAACCGTACGAACTAACGATGCCTGCCCCCGACATTGTCCAGAATTACCGGCAAGATGCCGGCATCGAAACATATTTGGACATAAGTTGGGAAGAAGAGGGTGAGCAGTTAGAAGAGCGAGTGACATTTGTGTTGGAGGAATGATTACATAGCTCTACGACGTATGAACATATTGCCCAACTGGTTCATGTAAAGATTGGCTTGTTGTAAAAAGAATGATGACAAGCGATAAAATACACACAAAAACACAATATCTAAGTAAGATGTTGTGTTTTGTGTGACAGTACATATTTGAATGATCTTCAAGGCTAGATAAGTTGAACTAAAGAAATTGACTGAATCCGATAACCGAGATAAGCCTTTACGAGCAAATACCGACCTATGGACTGTTGAAGTGCCTCTCACTTCGTTGCTGATTGTTGTTCGTCACTGCAGGGATTGCGGACAACACGAAAAACGATTGCCGAAGGGTAAAAGTCGTGACCGAGGGTTACCACCTGGCGCAAGCGTGTGATGGCCGGTCACTTATGTGACAATCCAGCCTTTAAACCGTGCACTTTCGACCCTCAACGGTCACATATATCGCGATTTGTGACCGTTGACTCCGTTTATGTGCGCATTCACGTTTAAAATGATGATTTTTCTTTCCAAAGTGTCACAAATATGAACTTATGAGGCATTTGGACTTTTCCACATACCGAAGCGGCGAGGTAATGTTGCCCTTGTGCTCTGGAGTGCATAGAAAACACGGT
>NZ_BAWZ01000019.1:0-73582 GCF_000698105.1 Geomicrobium sp. JCM 19037
GGGCGTACTTTGATCACCGATGTTGCACTTGTAGTCTGGACTGCATAGAAAGCACGGTGGGCGTACTTTGACCACCGATGTTGTACTTATAGTCTGGACTGCTACCATCCGCCTGCAGTGGAGAGCAACAACAATTTGCCCAATTAGGAAGATGTTAAGTTCATTCTATATAGATCTTAAAATTTAATAATCCTACAAACCGATCTTGTCTTTCACATCTCTTAAAATGGGATCTGTAATGGCTCGTGCTTTTTGGGCTCCTTCTTCCAAAATCTTCTCAATCGTCTTCGGTGACGCCATGAATTGTTGGTATTTTTCCCTTGGTTCGGTCAACGCTGTATTCATTACGGTGAACAATTCATTCTTCACTTGTCCCCAAGAAATGCCTCGGATAAACTGCTCTCGCAACTCGTTAATTTGCTCAGGGGTTCCAAATTCTTTATAGAGAGTAAAAAGCACGGAAGCGTTTGGATCCTTAGGTGCATCTGGTGGGGATGAGTCGGTTTTGATCTTGTTAATGAGCGTTTGCAGTACTTTAGGTTCTGCAAACAGCGGAATCGTATTATGATAACTCTTGCTCATTTTCCGTCCATCTAATCCTGCAAGGTCGCTGTATCTTCATCAATTTTATAGTTTGGAAGCTTGAACGTATCCCCATAGGTTGAATTAAAGCTTTGGGCAATGTCACGAGCAATTTCAATGTGCTGAATTTGGTCTTTGCCTACAGGCACAATATCTGATTGGAAGGATAGTACATCTGCCGCCATGAGTATTGGATAATTGAATAGACCATGTTTACATTCAAGTCTTGCTCACTTCCATTCAAGCGGTTTTTGTCGGTAATCGCTTTGTAAGCATGAGCGCGATTCATGAACTTTGTGGGTCACGCAGCTTAAAATCCAACTGAGTTCATAAATTTCCGGGACATCTGATTGCTTATAGAAGATGACTTTCTCGGGCTCTAAGCCAAGAGCTAACCAAGTAGCCGCCACCCCATACGATAACGTTTTAGAATCAGCGTGTGTGCGTGGGGTAGTGAGAGCATGATAATCCGCAATAAAGTAGACAGGTTGATAGGCTTGTTCTTGAGCTAGAAGCAATGAGGGTTTAATTGATCCAATGTAATTGCCTACATGTACGTCTCCAGTCGGTTTAATGCCTGTAAGCACCGTTTTCTTCATAGTAGCCTCCCTTTCTTATTTGAAATATAAAAAAGTTCCCCGTCCAAAAAAGGACGAGGAACTCCCGTGGTACCACCTTCATTCGTTTATTTTACAATAAACGCACTTATCCATACAAAGACCGCAGGTGGTCTCGATATTTTGTCTCATGTAACGGTAAGACATACCGCTAAGCCTACTCCGCAGTTCAGCTTAGGAGCTCAGAAGCCCATTCAACATTCACCCTGTACTGATTCGCACCAACCATCAGCTCTCTGCAACATTCGGAATGTTTACTCTTCTTCATCTTTGCTCGTATGATATTATCGCTCATTATAGAAGACGGGTGACAATTAATCAAGGCGGATTGTTGTGTCAGCAGTTAACCAGCACCCTCATTGGGCGCTTTATACGATTACACTTCGAGGGTCATAGCGAAATAACTTCCCCCCCCCACCCATGACACTTGTCATACACGTGCTGTGACAGATGTGTCTTACGCTGCCTTCATTGATTGGATACACTAACGGTAACGTATCCGTTTGGGGTGAATTGATATGAGTAGGGAAAAACAACGGGCTTTGAAGAAAAGTGTTGCACCTTATGCAACGTCTAATACGAAAGCTGGAATTGTGCAGTTGATCAATACGATCGTTCCATTTTTAGTTACATGGTTTTTGGCGTATCAAAGTTTACAAATTTCTATTTTGCTGAGTTTGTTATTTTCAATTGTTGCGGCAGGATTTGTCGTTCGAATCTTTATTATTTTTCATGATTGTACGCATGCGAGTTTCTTTACGAGTCGGAAGTGGAATCGGATTATCGGGAATGTGTGCGGAGTGCTGACGCATTTTCCATTTGAAAAATGGAAGCATAGCCATGCCATTCATCATGCGACGAGCGGGAATCTTGATAAACGAGGCACCGGTGACATTTGGGTCATGACAGTGGAAGAATACGAATCGGCGTCGAAGTTTGAGCGGCTAAAGTACCGGCTGTATCGAAACCCGATCGTTTTGTTTGGACTTGGACCTCTCTATTTGTTTCTCGTAGAAAATCGCTTCAATAAAAAAGGAGTTAAACAGAAAGAGCGACTGAATACAGTGCTTACGAATGTGTGCCTCGTCGCTATTTATGTAGGAATGATGGCGCTCATCGGCTGGGAAGCGTTTTTAATCGTTCACCTTCCAATTATGTACGTATCAGGGGCTGCAGGAATTTGGCTTTTTTATGTACAACATCAATTTGAGGATTCTTACTTTGAGAACGATGATGAGTGGGATTTTGTAAAAGCCGCCGTGGATGGTAGCTCTTATTATAAATTGCCGAAAGTCATTCAATGGATGACTGGCAATATTGGGTATCATCATGTGCACCATTTGAGCCCTAAGGTCCCGAATTATCATCTAGAGAAAACCCATAACAATACCCCGCCGTTGCAAACGGCAACGACCATCACATTGAAAAAGAGTCTTGAATCCATTCGGTTTCGACTATATGATGAAAACAATCAAACTTTTGTGAGTTTCAAAGCGTTAAAGCGGGCTCGGCGTCAACGTACCTTGCCACGTGTGCAAACGAACAGTAAGCAAGCAGAACACAGATCGTAAAAAGAAAAGCTCTCCTATTGAGAGCTTTTTCTGTGTTGCCTACGGTGAAGGGGGTTATTTTCGGTGTATCATTGGTTTCATATTTTCCCAAAGAATACAGGTCTGAGCTTGTTTGCGTGGATTGCCTTTTGTCTGCTGCCTTTTTACTTTATTATTCGTTCAGCGACCGTTTATGAAATTATTCTTGGTGTTGCCATGATCGTTTTTTTCTTTACCATTTATCGCTTGTCCTTTGTGAAAAAAGGGTGGACGGTTTATGTCGCGTTAAGCATTGAAATGCTTATTAGTATTGGCATGACGATCTACTTCGGTTACGTGTATTTCGCCTTGTTTATTGCCTTTTTTATTGGTAACTTAAAAAGTAAAGCAGGTTTTATTAGCCTATACGTCGTTCATCTATCAACAACGGTTATTGCGTTTCTTATCGGATTTCTGCTTGAGTATGAGGAGTTTATGGCCCAATTGCCGTTCAACGTTTTAAGTATTTTAGGGGTAATTTTGTTGCCGTTTACGATCTATCACCGGAACCGTCGAGAGGAATTGGAAAGTCAACTTAAAGATGCCAATGATCGGATTTCCCAGCTTATGATTATTGAGGAAAGGCAACGGATTGCCAGGGATCTTCACGATACACTCGGACAGAAACTATCATTAATCGGGTTGAAAAGTGACCTCGCTATGAAACTATTACCGACTAAACCAGACTTGGTCCATCAAGAAATTGAAGATATTCATCAGACGTCAAGAACGGCATTGAGTGAAGTGAGAGAAATTGTCTCCGACATGAGAACGGCCCGTCTTGAAGATGAGATCGTTCGCGTCCAACAACTGTTGCACTCCAGTCATATCACGTGTGAAATTCATGGAGAGCAATCGTTTAAACATTTACCACTGCTCATTGAAGATGTGTTTTGCATGTGTTTAAAAGAATCGGTAACGAATGTTGTTAAACATAGCCAGTCAAAAACATGTGAAATTCGCTTAGAGTTACTCGCAAACGAATGGCGAATGGAAGTGCAAGATCACGGTGTAGGGATACAATCTGACGAGTCGTCAGAGCAAGGAAGTGGAATGATCGGCATGAAAGAACGTTTGGATTTTGTGAATGGTGAGTTGGACGTTCACTCAACTAAAGCGGGAACGAGGTTAGTCATTCGAATTCCTCGAATTATTCATCAGGAGGCGGGAGGTTTATTATGATGCGGATTGTGATCGCAGAAGATCAGGGAATGCTGCTCGGGGCACTCGCATCACTACTCGAGTTAGAAGGTGACATGACCGTTGTAGGTAAGGCAAAGACAGGGGTTGAAGCGGTTGACCTCGTCAAGGAATTGAAGCCAGACGTTTGCATAATGGATATCGAGATGCCAATGATGACTGGAATAGAAGCGGCCGAGGCGCTCAAAGATGAACAATGCAAGATTATTATCTTGACGACCTTTGCGAGAACTGGGTACTTCAACTATGCCCGAGCGGCAGGTGTGAGTGGGTATTTGTTAAAAGATAGCCCTAGTGACGAACTGGCGAGAGCAATCAGAACGATTATGAGTGGTCGGAAAGTGTATGCACCAGAACTTATGGATATGATCAATCAAAATGATAACCCGCTTACGGACCGAGAAGGGCAAGTCATTCAACTGATTGCTGAAGGTAAAAGTACGAAAGAAGTCGCCGATCACCTGAAAATCAAAACCGGCACCGTCCGAAATTACGTTTCTGTCATTTACGAAAAGCTAAATGTAAGCAATCGTATAGAAGCCATTTCTCTGTTTAAAGATAGAGGTTGGTTTAAATAAAAGCTTAATAGAAGTGGGGATTTCACAGTCCTTCTCATTTTCATTTACAAAATTAAAGGAAGTGTGACGTTTGCAAGCAGAATTAACACGTGACTGTTTTCAATGCTTTGGCCTATGCTGTGTAGCATTACCTTACCGTAAATCTGCAGATTTTCCCGACGATAAAGAAAGTGGCGAGCCTTGTCGGCATTTGCGAAAGGATTTCTTGTGCAAAGTTCACGATCAATTACGAGAAAGAGGGTTTCACGGGTGCGTTTCTTATGAATGTTTCGGTGCTGGCCAAAAGGTTTCACAACTCATTTATGCAGGCAACGATTGGCGCACTCATCCGAGTACATCTGAAGAAATGTTCCGTGTCTTTCCAGTCGTCCAACAATTGCAAGAGATGATGGTCTATGTAAATCAATGTATGCAACTTGAGGAGACGGCACCGTTTCACAAACAGCTAGGAGAGCTTTACGACACAATACGCACGCAAACGCTTCAATCCCCAGAGGAAATTATGAGCACGGATATCGCACACTATCGTACAGAAGTGAGTGGATGGCTAAATCGTTCAAGTGACGCGTATCGTACACAAAAAAAGAAAAGAAACGTACTTCTTCATAAAAAAGGAACCGATTGTATTGAAGTTAACTTCTCCAATCAGGATCTTTCTCATGAAAGTTTTCGTGGAAGACTGATGATTGCGGCAAATTTCACGTACAGTGATTTACGCCGGTGCGACTTTCTCGGTGCGGATGTGCGAGGGGCAAAATTTCATGGAGCGAACTTGAGTGGCGCGCTTTTTCTGACGCTAGCACAGTTGAATTCAGCAAAAGGCGATGCGAACACAATAATTCCAGAACACTTGCAAGTGCCAGACCATTGGTTGACGCACAAAGAGCGGTGGTGATTGAAGTGAACATTCATTATGAAACATATCGAAGTGGAAACCGTCTCCCTCTACTCGTCTTTCTTCATGGCGGGGGAGTGAGTGGTTGGATGTGGCAAGAGCAAGTCGAGTATTTCAGAGATTATGAATGCATCGTCCCAGACCTTCTCGGCCATGGACGGAGCAGTAAGAGCCACTTTTCAATACACGATTGTGCAGATGAGCTTTTGGCATTGATTGAACAATATAAAGACGAACGCCAAGTCACCGTTATCGGTTTTTCATTAGGGGCGCAAGTGCTCGTATCAATGCTAAGTAAGCACCCGTCACTCATCGATCGTGCCCTCATCATAAGCGCGTCCACGAGACCAATAAAGTTTCATAGAGTGATCGCAACGATGGCAACTTGGAGCTTGCCACTCGCGAGAAACAAGGCCTTTGCGCGCTTGCAGGCAAAACAATTGTACATAAGTGACCAGTATTTCCAAGACTATTATAAAGAAACGGTTGCTATGCCAAAAACAATCTTCCATCAAGTGATGACCGAAAATTTATCATTTTCAATACCCGAAGGCTTTGAAGACACAAACTGTAAAATGCTCGTCATTATCGGTGAAAAAGAAAAATCAATGATGAAAAAATCGATGACCGAGCTAATAGACTGTAATGACCAGTGCAAAGGGTATGTCATGCCGGGTGTAGGTCACGGTGTTCCATTGCATAGCCCAACGATATTTCATCAGTTAGTGGAGGAGTGGATGGAAGAAGAGTAAGTGATATACACTTGAAAACACACGTTGCAGAGGCAACGTGTGTTTTCGTGATAAGTATTCAATTTAGCCGTCTTATGATATGCTAAAAACATACTCGTTAGTATGTTTTTAGCACACTGAGGAAGGAAGCCTTATGAAAACAAACGATAAAGTGGAAACAGCAATTGTGGCGTTACTGCATCATTCCTCAGTTGATCAATTAACGTTTGCAAAAGTTGCTCGTGAAGCCGGGGTACACTGGACGACTGTCAAACGTTACTTTGGGTCAAAAGAAGCGATGCACGAGCGAGTTCGTGCAGCTGAAGGTAGTCAACATCTTGGGACAAAGGGAAGGTTACTCGCAGCGGCAAAGCAAGTATTTAAGCAGCGTGGGTATGATAAAGCCACATTGGATGACATCAGTTCCGAAGCGAAGCTAACAAAGGGGGCGATCTATTGGTATTTTGATAGTAAAGATGATGTGTTCCTAGCGTTAATGGATCTCGTCTTAACTGATTTACTTCGTGGAATTCCAGAATGGTTGAACAAGTTTTTGAGCAGCCAGATCCTGAAAAAGCGCTTAAAGCGATGGTGAAGCATGAGTTTCAACGGTGTGTAGACGATCCTCCAACATTATTGTATGAATTCGTATCTAGACGGCGTGACGGGCGTGTCAAGCAACAACTAGATGGTTCATTCGCAATGCTCTTTACAGGGACCGAAGAAGTTATGCGAGCGTTGCAAAAAAGGGGAAAGGTTTCTGAGCAAGTAGATGCGAGGCAAGCGGCCATTACTTTACATGCCTTGATGAACGGCACGATACTCATGTGGGCCGTTGCGCCTGAATCCGTTTCTTTGTTTGATCTAGCGGATACGGTAGCAACAACGATGGTTAACACGATGATCAAACAATAAGGGGGATAAGATGACTGGAATCATCATCGTACTACTAATTTTTGTCAGTGTTCTAGCACTTGTTCTATTGAATCAATACCAATTCAAAAAAAGTGAAAAACGAAATCCCCCAAAAGGAAGGTTTGTAGAAGTTGATGGGGTGAAGTTACACTATTTACGTCAAGGAAAGGGGCAACCCGTTGTGTTGTTGCACGGCGGTGTCACTTCTTGTGAAGACTTTACTGAAGTGCTTTACTATCTTTCTAATAAAGAATATGATTGTATATCATTTGACCGACCTGGCTATGGGCATAGTGACCGACCTAAAAAAGCAATGTCAGCAGACAAGCAAGCGGAACTGATCCATAAAGCATTGTATGAAATTGGAATCGTTGAACCTGTAATTATCGTTGGCCATTCTTGGAGCGGCACTTTAACGCTCTCTTATGCTCGTCAGTTCCCTATGGATGTGGAGAGCATCGTCACGTTAGGGGCTGCCATGTACAAAGAAGGTTATCCTGCAGAACGGGGCGACTTGTTATCAAAGCTCATTATGACCCCACTTTTAGGCACGCTCTTAATGAATACGCTGTTAGCCACACCAGTGGCCAAAAGAATGGGGAAACAAACCGTTAGGGAGACGTTCAAACCAGAAGTTGCGCCGAGTGGGTATGAACAACTGCTCTTGGACTTATGGGGGCGTCCCAAACAGTTTCGGGCGAATCGCGAGGATGTGCTTCTTTTTCCTGAATGTGCATACGCCAATAGCCATCATTATTGCAAAATTACGATTCCAATCACGATAATTGTTGGTGATAGTGACCCTTTTAACACTGTACAAATGGCTAACCGTCTCTTTAAAGAAACAGAGTATTCTAATCTGTTCATACTCGAAAATGTAGGTCATATGATTCCACAAAAACATCCTCAACAGGTAGCGGATCTGATTGATCGAACGTATTGGCGAAGAGAGGTGAAAGACAAAAGCCTGTCATCCTCCCCTGAAAAAGTCTTCATTACACACCAAAATGATGTATATTAAAGGTGCAGCGTATACGTATAGAAGTCAGTTTCGCGTATGTAGTTTAATTTTTCGTACAAATGTTGGGCGCGGGTATTGTTAATGGCAGTGCTCAATTCAATGGCGTTAGCACCAGTCTCTTTACCTAATTGTTGTGCTCGTTTCATGAGAGCTTCTCCTACGCCATGTTTACGAGCTCCTTCTAATACGTAAAGGTCATTAAGTATCCAGCTGTTTTGCATGGCAATGGAAGAATATGTTGGGTACAGTTGAACGAAGCCAACGTCTTCACCGTCGATTTCAGCGAGGAAAATGGTTGAATCGCCATTCTCTAGACGAGCTTGTATGTAATCCGTTGCGCCTGGAAGGTCGCTCGTTTGATGATAAAAACCTCTGTACAAATTAAATAATGGAACTACTCGGTTCAGGTCTTCGATCGTTGCTTGTGTAATATGCATCGTGTTGTTTTCCCCCTTTTGGTTCATTATAATTTGTCATGGTAGTATGTCAATCCTAATTGAAACGAACAAGAATAAAAGGTTGCCCAGACACTTTTCCAAGCTTGTGTTTGGCATTTGAATTGTGGGGAATGTTCAGTGGAAGAATTAGAAGAGCATATTAAACAGTTAGAAAAAAGCCACTTATCCTATGAGATCCGCTCTTCTCCTGAACAACTTAGCGGATTGTTATCGAAGGATTTTTTTGAATTTGGAAGTTCCGGAAAGGTTTTCTATACAGAAGATTTCATTCAACCAGGTGTTTTTGAGGAGGTTGATTTGACGATGCATGACTTTTCCATACACCGATTGTCAACGCAATCCGTACTCACAACATATCGAGTGTTTAACAGCCAGACAAAAAGAGAGTCATTAAGAAGCTCGGTGTGGACATTCGAAGAGGGCCGCTGGCAATTGTACTTCCACCAAGGACGAACATTCCTAAAGCATAGGAATAAGCATATTGACAATGAACACTCTCCAGCGGGCAGAGTGTTTTTATATTCATCATGTGACACGTGTCACATGGAAGTGATGACAGTCGTGAATAGGTTTCATCATGAGTCTTCGCTACAATAAAATTAGCCGAATCAGAGGAGATCGTGGGGATGGATGTTTCTTTTTATCCGAATTATGCGAAGCGTTTTTTACTATTTGAGCTCGTGAGTATTGTGTTTTTCTTTTTTAACGTTTTGACGTATGACAATGATTTCTCTTTTGTGTGGAGAATCTTGATTGTTCTCGTTATTTTAGCTCTATATTTAGGTACGCTCTGGTACTTTGATATGCGTTATGTGTTGTTTAGTGCGCTTGCGTTTCTATTGTTTATTCTTCTAGCATTCGTGCTTCATTATTATTTACTCATCTTTATGATCTTTTTTACAGATTTTTATCGAAAAGTCCCTATTGTTCCTATGCTACTATGCCAACAAGCGCTGCTCGTTGTGACACACTGGGTTGTTTATGTAGGGGCTGTGCCACCGGCTGATGGTGCGTATGTTTCAACCGTCCTTTTTCCAATCTTAATTATTCAGCTTCTTATTCCATACGTTTCTCGGTCCGTCATTCGAGCAAAAGAGTTACAAAGAGAGCTAGAAGATACCCAGTCGCAATTGGATGTGTACATTCAAGAAGAAGAACGCAATCGGATTGCCCGTGAATTGCACGACACCCTTGGTCACACGCTAACGATGATGAAAGTGAAAAGTGAACTGGCTCTCAGATTTATCGATCATGATCCTGAACGTGCGAAAGCAGAAATGAATGACGTTCTACAAACAACGCGATTTGCTTCAAAACAAGTGCGTGAAGTTGTGACGACGCTTCGCTATACATCCATTAAAGAAGAAGTTATGCACGCTGAGCAGTTGTTTCAGACGAATAAGACGACGTTCAAAAGCGATGGTATCGCAAATGTCCCTGAATTGAGCGATGTGATCGAAACGATGATTGCTCAATCCCTTCGAGAAGCTCTACTGAATGTATATAAACATAGTGAGGCCAGTGAAGTGAGTGTATCTTTTTATACCGAGCAGCAATCGTTTACCTCACGTGTGGTTGATAACGGCAACGGTTTTGAGCAACAGCTCATTCAGGCTGGAAACGGAATGAATTCGATTCGTGAGCGAATGAAATTAGCAAAAGGGAACGCGGTGATCGATTCAACACCCAAAGGCACGGTCGTCACGTTAGTGATCCCAATAGGAAATGAGGAAAACAAATGATTCGACTTCTCTTAGCAGAAGATCAAGTGTTACTTCGTGATGCGATTCAGTCGTTATTGCAACTGTCCAATCATATTGACATCGTGGCATCGACGGGCAATGGCAGCGAAGCGTTACATCTACGACTACGGAGCACGTTGACGTCGCACTACTGGATATCGAGATGCCGGGCCTCACGGGCATTCAAGTGGCAGAACAGCTGAAGAAAGGTGAGGAGTATGACGGCAAAGTCGCATTATTAACGACATTCTCACGTCCTGGATACATTGAGAAAGCGATGATTGCCAAAGTCGACGGTTATTTGTTAAAAGATGAACCAATCGAAACGTTAATTGAGTCGATTGTACGCATACATGAAGGAGAACGAGTCATATCGACTGATTTGCAACCGCTGCTATTTTCATTGGAAACGAATCCGTTGAATGAACGAGAAGTGATGTTGCTACACGCTGTGAAAGAAGGGCTTTCAACCGAACAAATCGCAAAAGCGAAGCATTTATCAGAAGGAACGGTACGCAATTACTTATCGTCGGCTCTTCAGAAACTGCACGTCACTCATCGCCACGAAGCCGTCCGTATTGCCAAAGAGAAAGGTGGATGTGACGTGAAGCGACGACAACAATTACTGTGGGTCGGTGTGGTGGCGTGGGTGGCTTCATTACTTCCGATTCTCTACGAACCATTTGCTATCGCCGCCTCACCTGTGCCTTACGATTTTAGGATGCAACCAATGAGTGATCTTGGGGTGACGGTATGCGAAGAAAATGCTTACCCTATGGCAAGCTATATGATCTGTTCTCCTCATTACTTAATCGTAAATACGCTATTTGTTATTTCTGGAATGGCTTATTTCGTCGGGGGATTTATTATTCACCAGTTCTCACGTGTGCCGGCGGCATTTCGGTTATGGGTCGTATTTTCAGTTGGGGCGGTCCTCTCTGGACTCATTCCTGCGGATATTCATTTTACTGCGCACACACTTCCGGCGTTGGCGATGTTTCTAGTGCCGATCATACTAGCGATGTATGCGAGACGTGAACGCGCGGGCAAGACGCTAAATTGGGTTTTCTTTAGTTTGCTCATTCTCTGTTTTATTGGTATGGCATTAACCGTGTTCTTTCCGTTAATCGGTGGGTTGCTCCAACGAAGTTTTTACGTGTTCGTTTCCATTTGGGGAGCACTGTTTACCTTACAACTCGTTAGAAACGAGAAGCAACAGCTGTGAGTTCTATACTCGTCAGTTATCAGTGGGAATGGTTTATTATTGCCGAAATCTCGAGTTGGTTATCGCTTCTTTTGTTTGGGGCGCTTCGTTATTTGTGGCAAAGAAAAAATGCGAGCATACTCTTCCTTATCACATTTATCGGAATGACATTGTTTCAAGCGGTGCTCGCACTTGTCGTTTACCGTGAGACAGGAGAAGTGTCTCCATTCACAATCATCATCACCATCTTCGTGCTGTATGCGTGTACGTTTGGCATTAGTGACTTCCGTCGCCTCGATCGTTGGATGCGTAAGAAGATTGGCCAGCTTCGTGGCCAAGACTTATTAACACCACGAGACCGGGAACATATGAGGAAACAGCGAGATCCTCGTCAGATCAGACGAAAAGATTTTCTCGTTACGTCAGTGCACGTCCTTATTTTTCTTAGTGTGCAAGTATTCTTTTGGTCGCAAGGTCCTGTGCCGGTCTCAAGTTGGGGTGAATCGCTCAGAGACATCGGTGAATGGTTTTCGGCAGGGGACTATGAACAGTCTCCGTATGCGTCAGAAACTGCCTACGCCATCTCCGCCACTTGGCTAATCATCGTCGTCATTGACGTAATCTACTCAGCTAGCCATCTCTTCTCGCTCGGGTCTAAACACTGATGTGCGTCTCTTCGTGGCGTTGTCACCGATAGGGCAACCTCACGAGTGACCGCCTGCCCAAGCTTTGTGAATCTTGCTCACTCCGGTAATGATGTCATCATGGTGAAGTCCTCCGAACCCGAACTGTAACGTAGACACGGGTGCTGCCCGAATGTAAGCATTGGACGTCGGGTAGACGAGAACGCCAACGTGTTTGGCTTCTTCGATTAGTTGCTTTTCTTCTTTTTGTAGATGAACATCAAGCAAGATGCGCGGGCTGCGTGATCTCCATGGATTGTGATTTGTGAACCAAATAAACGATCAAGTTCTGACGTCATCGTTATCCGCTTCTTTGTGTAAACGTTTCGCATTCGATTTAAGTGTTTCGCCCATTCGCCCGTTGATATGAAGTCGGCGAGGGCAAGTTGTTGGCTCAATGCGACCGTCTGTTTATAGGAGGATTTCAACCGTTGGAAGCGCTCAATCCAACGTTCTGGCAAGACCATGTAGCTAATGTGAAGTGACGGCAAAAACGTTCGTGACAATGTACCAAAATAAATAACATTGTCATGATGATCCAACGCGTGTAACGCAGGAACAGGTTGACTATTTGAACGGAATTCACCGTCAAAATCATCTTCTATAATAAGGGCATCGTGCCGTTGCGCATATTGAAGCACTTGCATCCGCCGATTGATGGGCATCATGTGTCCAAGAGGATATTGATGAGATGCAGTCACGTAAACAATTTCGGGTGTGTGTGTATACAAATCTCTTACCTCCAACCCTTCGCTCGTTACATGAAGAGGAATCACCCGTTTCCCTAACAAATCGAATATTTCTCTTGCTCTTGGGTAGCCTGGGTCTTCAAATCCTACCGTCGTTTGTTCACGTAACATATGGCACACTAACGTAAGTAAATAAGAAGTGGTCGCTCCGACGACAATCTTGTTCGCGGATGTTTTTATTCCTCTGGACTGAAAGAGATAGTCGACGATCTGTTCACGTAGTTCCACGGCACCGAAAAAATCATCGACATCACATAATCGTTGTAGATGAAGGTCGAAAGTTTTGGTTACACTTTTCTTCCATGCGTTCAGTGGAAAAGAGTGGGCGTCGGTATGGCCATAATGAAAATCAATCATCGAAGGCGAGGCGACAGTGGAGGGTGTCGGTTCGGCGCACTTGAAAGAACTTCCTTGATACTGCAAGGAAATGGTTGCGTCATACTCGATAAATACCCCACTACGTGCTCGACTGATGATATATCCTTCCGCATGCAACTGGTCATAACACCGTTCAACCGTTGTTTGACTCACCCCAAGTTTAATCGTTAGCTGTCGCTTTGACGGAAGTTTTTCACCTTTTTTCAATTGTCCAGAATGCATAAGCTCCTTAAAATGACCAATTAATTGTTGATATAAAGCGTCTTCGCTGATCGATCTAAAAACGGTGTAACGTCCATAACCATTCCCTCCTTCAACTGACCTCTAAAAAAACTTCTAAATTGGCATTTTTAGTATTGTCAGTATCAGTATACACTGGATGAATACATCTGGAGCACATTGCTTGAGGAGTGGATGCCAATTGCAATCATCAAGTAAAGGTTGGGTTTACGGATTTTTAGGCATTTTAATTTTTAGCGGCTCACTTCCAGCTACACGGGTCGCTGTGTTCGAATTGGACCCTTTCTTTTTGACTGCTTTTCGAGCAGTGATTGCCAGTATACTTGCGTTGAGTGCGTTATTAATCTTTCGATCCAGTTGGCCGAAGAAAAATGATATTGGGTCATTACTTGTTGTTGCATTGGGTGTTGTCGTTGGGTTTCCATTGCTAACCGCACTTGCACTTGAACATAATACATCGGCGCAATCGATTGTGTTTCTTGGATTGTTGCCACTATGTACAGCGATTTTTGGTGTAATTCGGGGAGGTGAGCGGCCAGGGAAATTATTTTGGACATTTTCTATCATTGGAAGTGCAATTGTGTCTGGTTATGCGCTCATCTCAAGTGGAACGTCGTCAACGATTGGGAACTTCTATATGGTATTATCCATCATTGTTTGTGGGTTAGGTTATGCAGAGGGGGCGGTACTGGCAAGGAGACTTGGAAATTGGCAAGTGATCTCTTGGGCGCTTCTCCTCAGTTTTCCGGTCATGTTGGTGTTGACGATGGTTACGTTTCCGACTGCAATTACAGGGTATGAAGTAGGCACATATGTGAGTGTAGCGTATGTATCGTTTTTTAGTATGTATATCGGGTTTGTGTTTTGGTACAGGGGACTTTCTATAGGTGGAATTGCCACTGTTGGTCAAATTCAACTGTTGCAACCTTTCTTTGGGCTTGTCATTGCCGCGCTATTGTTGCAAGAACATGTGGGATGGCTGTTGGTCGTTGTAAACATCGGTGTTGTCTTATGTGTGTTACTTGCAAAGCGTTACGCGAAATGAAGAGTGAAAGGGGGATGCCCCCTTTCACAAATTAATCGTATCCGCCAACAGCGTCAGGCAGTTCTTGATATTCTTCCCGCGGCTCAACGACCTCCAAGTGAATCGTATGGACGACCATGCCCAATCGCTCATTCGTTACACCTCTTACCAAGCTCTCTCGGAGTGTTTCAATGATCTTGCCTTGCCCCTCCCTAATACTGATACGTCTCCAACCGTTCGATTTGCTCCCCTTTATCATCAAAGTTAGCGGGGGAGAGCCAACGGTGGAAGGCTTGTTTTCGGTCTGGCCATTCTTCCAATAGCATAGAGAACCAGCTTGTGTCTCTTGAGCGGTTTTTGTAGATGACGGCGTTTCTAAATGTTCCTTCGTATGTAAACCCCAGGCGTTTTGCGCTATGGATCGACGGCGCATTCAAGGAGTCGCACTTCCATTCGTAGCGGCGGTATCCGAGCTCTTCAAATATGTATTCGGCGAGTAGCGCGTGGGCTTCGGTCGCCATCGTTGTCTTCTTGAGGGAGTCTGAAAAATGGATGTTACCGACTTCGATAACGCCGTTACGCGGATCGATTCTAAGCAAGCTAAAAATACCGACAGGTTTCTCGGTTAATTTGTTGATGACCACATAATAAATGTGGGTGTTGCTTGCGATTTTCTTTTCCATCAAACGTTCAAAATCACTAAAATGATTCGGACGCTCCTCGGAAAGGTACGTCCAATGGCTCGGATGAGACTGGGAAAAAGCGTCGTATAGTTCGTTTGTGTAGGCAGGGCTCAATCTCGTAACGATCGTGTAGCGACCGATGTACTTCATTTCAGTAGGGGAAGCGCTCTCTTTCCAATTCGGGAGGGGTTTTCCTACGGGTTGATTAAATTCATTCATATTTTCGTCCATCGAATCACCCTTTTTCTTATGAGTATATCGGAATTAATGACGTAAAAAAACACAATCCAACGATTGTTGGATTGTGTGAGTGTTTTAGATGGATACGTTCATGGATAAGAACTCCGCCATTTTTTGTTGGTGCTTGTCGAGCATCATTTGTTCAGCTTGAATGCCTTCGTTACGAAGCACGTCGATGTTGTGAACGAGAAATTCATCGCTACCAACGATGTAGAAAAGACCGTTTTTGTCTGCGGCGAGTTTGCGGACTTCTTCATAATAGTCCCCTCGGTTATCGACAAACTGGACGGTGAACTTTTTCTCAGGTGCGGATGCAAACATCGTTGTGAATAGGTACTCTTTTGACGAGTCAATGTTTAAAGAATGAATTTGGTTTACATTGTCTGCACGCTCTAAATAATCAAGGACGAGCGGTCGGAAAGTGGCTAGACCGACACCAGAGGATAGCAAGTAAATATTCTTATCTTCTCTTTTCAATGGGACGTTGGAATGGGTCTTGAATAAGGCCACTTCATCGCCAATGTCTAGGTTTCGTAAAATGGTTTTAAATTCAGAGCATTGTTCCTTTATGCGTGTCGTAATGCCGATGGAGTTCTCATGTGGCAATGTGCTAATCGACATGTGGCGGATGAGGCTGCGGTTTGGTTTCTCCCCAGCGTTGAACCCTTCAAATGCCAGGTGAGTGTGCGCGCCTTCTTCCCATGTGAATCCTTCTGGGCAGTCGAGCATGTACGTTTTCACCTCAGGTGACTCGTCAATAATTTTATTAATCTTCGTCCAATAGATTTGCATATCGGTTCCTCCCAATCAAGCAAAAGTGTAAGTACCTTCACTATATACTAATTGAGAATAATTCTCAAGGGAGAGAGTCGAATCTACATGACGGCGCCCGTATCTTCTAGAGACACATCGACGTTTACATGAATGTCGGCTTCTTGGAAATGGTCGGTTTCCCACTGTTGAATATCGAGCCCACGAATATGATAACTCGCAATTTCTCCAATGCCGATTGCATCAATATTTTCATCTTGAAGAAAGCTGACGATGCTGTTCATCTCCGTTTCTGCCAATTCTTCGGTCAGGCGTTCGATCTGTTGGACGTTTTCGTATTCATTGGCATCCACGTTTGTTGTTTCACGTAAGGACGCATAAATCACAACATTAATGGTGACGTGGAAATCGTGGTCTCCGACCGGCTCAATTTTCCAATCAGGCTTCGTTTCAAGATCAATCAGTGTCACTTTACGATCATTGTCGAACTGAACACTTAGGTTGCCGCCTGCTGTTTTTTCGAACAGTTGCCGAAAATATTTCGTTTGATCCATCGAAAGCGTTAGCTTATGTTCATCTTCTTTAAACAGTGCAAGACCTACGACTTCTACACGGTCATCTTGCTTTTCAATGAACGGCAAAAACGGCTCAGCCCCATCTGCATAGTAACGGTATAAGAATTCATGCAAGTTGCTCTTTGGAAGTTGAATCTCTTCATTTCGTTCGATAAGGTCTACGAGGTATTTTTCAGGTGTCGTATGAAAAGGGTAATTAAACTCAAGAATGTCACGTGTTGAGCCTTCCGTTACAGCGAGGTGCATATCTTGCTCAATCATTGGATTTCTCTGTGTGTTATCTACAATTTGAAAAACGCCTGCCTGCGCAACTTCATCGTTAAACAATTGCAAACTCGTCCGGCTCGTGTCCACAATTCGGGAAGACTCCGATTGAAACCCAGAATAGAGGTTTTCAAGATGCTCGTACTCGGTAACAAGGCTCTCGCTTTCGGGTATGACTTCATCCATCGGCATGATAACCGTCGTAATTCCTGTCGTTTCGAGTTTACCGTCATACAAGTCATGACCTAACGCTTGTAAGTATTGAATGTCTTCAATTTTTGTTTGGTCAGGACTACAACTGATGAGTAAGACGGTGGCGAGCAGTAGTAACCATTTTTTCATCCAACCGATCCCCACTTTCGCTTTGCGGTTGTCCAAATGAACAGCAAAGGAATATACAAATAGAGCGTATATAAACCAACGGTGCTTAACACGCGACTGAGCTGTAGAATGTCGACTTCCCTCTGAAAAAAAGAGGCAGTCACAATGCAAATGACTGTAAGAATACGCAAGGCCGGCCGTTGACGAATGGAGAATGATCGCTTGGTGATATAGCTACTGGACCATAAATATAGGCTCATCGTCGGTAACAATATGATCAACCAAAGGGAAATGCCTAAGTATTCCATTCGCCATACAGAAAGGGTAGGCCACACAATTTCAACCAAATGGTGTTCATGAAATATGAGGTAAGTGATCGTATAGATGAACACGTAAAGCACAATGTTAAATGCGAGACCCCACTGGGCAAAGCGATGGGAAGCTTGTCCATCTTTTAAAAATGGATAGCGACGAGAAGCACTTCAATGCCTAACAGTTGAAACGTCATTTTTTTGCGCCTTGCATGATTTCGAGAACGGAATGGTTGAATACTGGGAAAAGGCTCCCCGTTTGCAGCATCCCAGAAGGGTAATGTGAAAACAACAACAAAGGAACAATCAAGAAAAAGGCGATCACGCAAACGCCAACAATCGTTCTCAGCCCGGAATTGGTAAATAAATATACGAGGCCAATGATGATGATAATGAGTACCCAGTGATCAAGGCCTGGGAATAACCAGACGCGCACGATCTCTACATACGTTGTCGTGAGGGCGATGACGAGCGCCGTGAAATAGAGAATAAAAAACAAATCAACAACTTTCCCGAATTTGTGAAAGGCTTGTTCATGGATGGATGTGAGTGTATTCTCATGGCGAAGCATTCGGTACATCAACCATAAAATAAGGTGGGTGGCTATGCCTGCGA
This sequence comes from Geomicrobium sp. JCM 19037, assembly GCF_000698105.1. Classification (NCBI taxonomy): domain Bacteria; kingdom Bacillati; phylum Bacillota; class Bacilli; order Caryophanales; genus Geomicrobium; species Geomicrobium sp. JCM 19037. Next base: position 18,387 of record NZ_BAWZ01000019.1, read on the forward strand.
GTAGGATGGAAATCCAGCCATCATTTCCTGAAATCGCAGCAATCTCTCTTGCATACGTAAATATGCCGACTCCGATCTGGACGACAGCGATGATAAAAAATGCAAAAAATGGGGAGAGTTGTTTGGAAATCATCATGTCACCTTATTCTTCAATGTCCTCGGATTGATGGTTTAACGGCCTGGGTGAAAATCGCTTTGTTTTTTGCGGTCTTAAAAAACTCGGCCGCATGTTTTGCATACGGACTGGTAAGACCGCTAAGCTGTTACGTAAATCACGCCACCTGAACGGATAGATTGGGGCCATATATGGATTTCCTAATGATTTGAGATTCAAGAGATGCACGAGGAACAATAATGAACAAATTGAAATTCCTAGAAACCCTAACCATTGTGAGAAAAGAATAAAGGAAATCGAATAAGACGGATCGTATTTCCCATCTGATATGTAGGCGTTGTAAACGATGCGAGTGCGGTTAACGATACGATAATGAGGAGAACACTGCTCGCAAGAGAAGCTTCAACAACAGCTGTTCCGATGACAATCCCCCCGACAATACCGATCGTTTGCCCAATCCGATTCGGTAACCGTGCACCGCCTTCGCGAAGCAATTCAATCGTAATCTCCAGAAATAACACTTCCACTATAGGTGGGTAGGGGACTTCGATTCTTGATGAAATCATCGTCGTTAACAAATCATTAGGAATGAGTTCATGATGATAAGTCGTTATGGCAATGTATAAAGAAGTCGAAATTACAGAGAACAAGACACCGAAGATTCTCATCATCCGAATAAAAGAACCTACAGGCCATAACACGTAATTATCGTCAGGTGAAGAAAAGAACTCATACAAGTTTGTCGGACCAATAAGTGCCATTGGAGAGCCATCAAGCATAGTGACGACTTTTCCTTCATTCAGTGCAGCTAAAACGCGATCAGGTCGCTCTGTTCCGAGTAGCTGAGCAAAAGGGGAGTTCGGATTGTCAGAGAGAGGTGCCCGAGTTGTGAAACATCAATCGGCTCATCAAAGCTCAAATCTTCGAGGCGTTGAATCATCGTGTTTACGTTCTGTTTAGAAGCAATCGTTTCGACGTATATGATGGCGGCCGTATTTTTTCCTTCACTTCCAACCGTCTGTTCGCGAATGATGAGATGGGTGTTATGAAACTGCTTGCGGATGAGGTTGATGTTCACATCCAACGCTTCAATAAAAGCTTCCTTCGGCCCCAATACCGTAAATTCGTTTTCCGTAATCTCCACGGAACGCTGTTCAGTTTTTCTTAGTGGAATGGATAAGATCGTTTGTGGATCGTTCTTTTCCACAACAATAAGGTTGCCGCGTAACAATTCATCTTGAACAGAATCTTGGAACCTGAGCTTTTTAATCCCCTCCACGGGCAACAATTCCTGCGCTTCGTCCAGTGTGCGCATGTCTTGGTTCTTAAGGTAGCGTAAAACGATATTATGTATGGATATTTGATTGACGAGTGTTTTGTAATAATGCATGCGAAACGGGTTGGTCGCCGTCAATTCATCTGTCACAAAGTCAGCAGAACGATGGAGCTGTTCGATGGTTGTCTTCGGTGATTGGGAAGTAGAGCGGCTGTTCGTCTGATATTTTCTCTTTAGCAACATATGTGACACCGACTTTACGAATGGGAATAGGAAAAGCTTGGTTGTGTGTGTAGTTTATGTAAGCATGCGAAGTCTATTCAAAAAAATCCGGCCAGAGCATGATGATGCTCTTTGGGCCGGACGGAAGTTATTTGCACTCGTCTTCTTTTTCTTTACATGAACAGAAATCGAAACAACCACAAGGAATTTGAATGGACTGATTAATGATTTGATCGCCTGTTACAACAGGACCAGGTGGCACTGGAGGTTAATTTGCTGGAATACAGCAGTCAGCACGAGATTTCCAGTTGTTCCTTCAGGAATAACAGTAATGAAGTTGCCAAACTCATCTTGCCAACCGATAAAAGTGAGCCCTGGTATTGGGTCAGGATCGTTTAACACAATCGGCAAATCTAAGACGGTATACGTCGACGGATTATTGCTTTGGCCGCCTTGTAAGTTCAAATACGTAATCGTATACACGACAGGTGCAATTTCAACCGCAGTCCGGTCTGCATTTAGTCGAACTTCCCAACCGTCAAAACCGACGACTGGCTTTAAGAAAGCATCTGCGTCACTTTGGCTGAGCAATGGGTATCCCGGTGTTGCGACAGCGACCGTGACCGGTATACCTTGTGGATTTGTCACGACGTACGGTGTGTTATCTAATTGAATCACTGAGCCGGCGAGCGGTCCTTGAATTTGTGCAACATTATCAGCAGTTGGAATGTAAAGTCCGTTTGTGATGCTTTGCACGCCACTTACATTAAACGTTCCACCATTAAATATTCCAGGACCAATCGGCGCAACATTCGGAACCGGAACACCGATGACCGTAGCGTTTGACAATGTTAGAATTCCACCTGTACTCGTATAGATGGCACCCCCGGAGAGACCAGCTTCATTTCCGGAAATCGTACCGCCAGTTCCGGTAGCACTAGCCCCGTTCCCAATGAATATACCGCCGCCTAATCTACCTGCTAAATTGTTGCGAATCTGCGTAGAATCCTCAATAATAGCCGTACCTGCGACTACAGCGATGCCACCACCATTATTCGCAGCCAGTTGGAGGTTATTGTTCGCCGCATTCTCTTCAATGACAACTGGACCTGTGACGAGCAGCGTACCTGTTGTGGCGTTGAAATAAACGCCCCCGCCATTTCCGTTAATGGTCGTATTGCCAGCAACGGTCGTGCTACCGTTCAACGTCACATTTGCATTTGGATCACTCGCCCAGATGCCTCCGCCATTTCCGTTCGTAGAAATGTTGTCGGAAACGTTCGTGTTGGAAATGCTTGCATTCAACACGCCCCCGCCTGCAGAAAAGTGAATCCCTCCACCATCAATTGTCGCTGTGTTGTTCGTAATCGTAGAAGATTCAATGGCAAACGTATCATTGCCGTTTGCACCTTGACCGAAGAACAAACCGCCGCCATCCACGCCGGCCGAATTGTTTGTAAACTGCGTTCCAATAATTTCAGTCGTTGAGCCACCCAAGCTACTCGTGATCGTTAATCCGCCTCCGCTACCTGCTGCTCCCGCAATATTATCAGTGAACAGACTGTTTAGAACCGTAACGTTTAGCGGGCCGGGACCGCCGTTAATAATCGCTCCACCACCGTTAGTGCCCGCCGAATTATCTTGGAATGTAACCGCATTAATCGCGATGTTAGAAGGATTGGTTGAACTATCTGAATACAGGAATCCCCCGCTTGTGATGCGCCTGCGGTGTTTCCTGAGAAAATGACATTGGACAGGTCACACGTTCCTCCTCCAGCTGAAGAGACTTGAAAACCACCAGCGGCGAAATTCGCTGTGTTATCGGTGACTGTCCCACCTGTAATTGTTACATTTGCTTGACTTGGCGCTAAGAAATTCAAAAACCCAGCCGCCCCATTATTGCCAGCTGTGTTGTTTGCGATAGCTGGTGTACCCGTTTGAATATACGCATCATTACTATTCGTAGCAAAAAGGTAAAGACCGGCCCCGTTGTTCGCTGTATTTTGATTTATCAACGCATTTCCCGTGATGGTCAATGAAATAGGGACGGTGTTGCCAGTGATGAAGTTGGATACATAAATCCCCCCACCGTTTGCAACGGCGGAGTTCGCTGCTATCTGAACGTTATCACCGATCGTTAAATTTCCACCGACACTTTGTACGTAAGAACGAAAATAAACGCCACCACCAAATTGGGCTTGGTTTGAATCGATGAGAGCATTTTCAGCAATCGTGACAGAATCGCCATTATTTCGAAGCGCGGCCATAATGCCGCCGCCCGTTACACGAGTATAGCAGCCCGTAATGCGAGCATCTCCTCTCATGACGAGCGTGTTAACAAAAGCAGGATTTCCCCTTAAATAAACGCCCCCACCTTCTAAAAAGGCATTGTTGTTCGTTAAGATCGACCCTGATTCTAAGAATAAAGATCCGCCAGTAACTGCAATTAAGCTCCGGTTTGTTGTGTCTGTAATCGGATGATTCGCTGCATCCCCATCTAAAATTAGATCAATCACTTGCATTGATCCGTTTAATACAATATTGAACATATAATCGGAAAATGTAAGTGCACGAGTTAATGTATAAGGCCCGCCCGCTCCACTTACAAAGGTGACACCATAAGTGATGGTAATCGTTTGACTAATGGTAAAGCTGTTTTCAATGATAATCGGATTCGTTTGCACACTCAGCTCTTGCAAAAGTTCCGTTTGATTTGAAGCCATCCCCTCACCCCATTATTTGTGTTGTAACAGTTTATGCCTGGACAAGCGCTGATGAGTGGTTAAATGGCGGGGGACAAATATGGAAATGTCGTCAGCAATAGTTAGGAATGATTTCTAATGTTAATTGTAAATCCGTGCCGAAACTGATATAACTAAAGAAATAATCCGACTAACTCAATAATATTTTATATATTGAAAATATTATGTATTTATAAGATGGAAAATACATAAAAGGAGCAGAGAGCCGTCATGATGCACTTCTTTCCCGTAGTTAGCAAAAAGATATGTTTGAGCGAAAAGATCGGTCGGCTTTTCTGTCCCAAGCTTTAGAAAGCATAGGCGCTAATCATCACACTAAAGGCTGCAAGCCTCCGCCTGCAGCCGCAATTGTCTAACGGTCAACGCTTACTTTTTATTGATTCGATTCATACCGTTCCACCAGTTGCTTTCTTTGTTTGTACACAGGGTAATCAACCATCTGACCGTTTACAGAAATTGAGGCGATGCCTTGTGATTGGGCATCTTCAAAGGCTTTGCAAATGGTGAGTGCCTGTTCGTATTCTTTGTCGGTCACAGCATAAATGCTCTGTAAATCTTCGATTTGTTTCGGGTGTATGAGTAGTTTCCCTTGGAATCCCAACTGTCGATGACGCACACTTTCTGATTTGAACCCTTCTGAATCGTGTAAGTTCACAAATACGGAATCGATTGGAGGAGCAAGGCCGGCGACTTTAGAAGCGAGCACAATTTGAGAGCGGGCGTGGAGAAGGGCTTCGTCGTTTGCTGATTTCTCGATATTAAGATCCAACCGATAATCTTCGGCTCCGAATGCGAATTGCTTCACTTTAGACGAGGCCTTGGCGATCTCCATGACATTCCACATGCCTTCGGCACTTTCAATGATTGGCAGAATTTCAGCACAGTTCGTTGCCTTTGTTCCACTATGTTAATGTCTTTGGCACAAGTGACTTTAGGGATCACGAGCCGGTACTCTGGCAACTGATCGATCGCTTCGACGTCGGCTTCCCAAAACTCGCTCGCTAAATCATTGATGCGAACAAAGAAGTGCTCCGCTCTATGGCTTCCTAACTTGTTCACGAGCCGGTCTCTCGCTCTTTGTTTCTCTTCATGAGCGACCGCATCCTCCAGATCGAAAATGATGGCATCGGCTTTTGAATGTATTCCTTTTTCGATCATCTTCTCACTGTTTGCTGGAACGAAAAGATAAGCGAGACGTCTCATTAATCATTTCCCCGTAAAACTTGCTCTAATAGCGTTTGTTTTGCTTTTGGCGCATCGGCTTGTTTGTACACCATAATGGTCCGAAGGAAGTGGATGACGATTTTAGCGTCTTGATTGTATCCGTATGTTTTAATTTTTACGATCCCAACGTTATCACGTGATTTCGATTCTCTTTTTTCTAATACTTCACTATATGAATATAGCGTATCCCCTTCAAATACAGGGTTGGGTAGTTTCACTTCATCCCAGCCGAGGTTCGCCATCACGTTTTGGGAGACGTCGGACACGGATTGTCCAGTGATGAGCGCAATCGTATACGCGGAGTTTACGAGAATTTGCTTGAAGTTCGTTTGTTCTGCGTACACTTGATCAAAGTGGATCGGATTCGTATTTTGTGTGAGTAGCGTAAACGAATGATTGTCTGCTTCGGTAATTGTTTTTCCGAGCGGGTGAGGGTATACATCGCCCACTTCAAAGTCTTCAAAAAAGCGACCGTTCCATCCTTGTTTTACGTTGTTCATTGACATATGATCACCCTTACTATTTATTATTGTTCGCTTTTGGATTACTATTAAGACACGTTAGTTCAACACGTTGGAGTGATACCGATGGATATGGCACAGTTGAAGAATTTCATCGTGACTGCAGAACAAGGCAGTATGACAAAAGCCGCCGAATTGTTGTTGCTTTCCCAATCGGCACTGAGTCGTTCAATTACGACGCTTGAAACAGAGCTAGGCGTTCCACTCTTTGATCGAAAAAATCGAAAGATTGTTCTTAACCGTTACGGGAAGACATTTCTATCAGAAGCGAAACAAATTCTTAATCGCTGGGAGCATACCCAAACGTCGATTACGAATATGGTGCATCCTGAGTCTGGGAACATTTCCATAGGTTTTGTACATAGCTTAGGGATTGCTTATGCACCCCAATTGGTACGAGCGGTCGAACACCAGCAACCCAAATTTTCATTAACGTTACAAGAAGCAAAAGCGAATTACATTGTGAATCGCGTACTCGCAAATGACATCGATTTTGGGTTTGCCACACAATTTCAGACGTTTGCTGAACTGGAATATGAGCAGCTATTTAAAGATAATCTCGTACTCGTCGTCTCAAGCGACCATCCATTTGCCTCTCGTAATGAGCCCATTCTAATTGATGAAATTGCTAAAGAGCCTTTTATTCAGTACAACCCGAAAACTGAGCTTAAGCAGCTTCTCGATGCAGCGTTCGCTGAGCAAAACACTTCCATGAATATCATGTATGAGGGGCTAGAAATTAGCAGCATTATTGGAATGGTTAAAGCGAATCTAGGTGTTGCATTTATGGCAGAATCCATTGTCGACACGATCTCCGAAGCCGGTCTCGTGAAGGTTCCGGTGACAGAATTTAAAGTTGAACGACCCATCTACTTGATTCATAAAAAGCAAGGTTTCTTATCCATTGCTGCGAGGCAGTTTAAGCAAATGGTCATGAATCATCACAACATATCTCAAGATTAATAAGAGCGGGGCATGTTTAATACATGTTGGCCGATATACGAGAGAATCATGTTGTTATTCACGGGGGCAACTTGATACATTCTTGTTTCTCGGAACTTGCGCTCCACGTCGTATTCATCGACAAAGCCATTGCCACCAAAGGTGTTGATACATGCATTGGCAGCTTCCCAGCTCGCTTCACTCGCCAAATACTTGGCCATGTTTGCTTCTTCCCCGCACTTTTGATTGTCATCAAACTTCAAAGCGGCTTGGTCTCGGATTGCTTCAGCCGCTTTAACATTGGCATAAGACTTTGAGATCGGAAATTGGATTCCTTGATTTGTTCCAATTTTTCGATTAAATACTTCGCGTTCATTTGCATAGTTCGTCGCTTGGTCAATAAAGAAATACCCATCACCAATCGCTTCTGAAGCAAGTAGAATGCGTTCGGCATTCATGCCATCCAACACATATTTAAATCCTTTTCCTTCTTCTCCAATTAACGATTTTTTAGGAATGATCATATCTTTATACCAGACTTTGTTGGTCGCATAATTAAACATCGTTTTGACCGGCTCAATGACGAGTGCTTCAGGTTGATTTGCTCGAATGTCACGCAGGTCAATAAGAAACAAGCTAATGCCGTCGGTTTTTTTCTCGACTTCTGCCAAAGGAGTTGTTCTCGCTAAAAGCATGAGAAGGTCGGATTGCTCAATTCGACTCGTCCAATTTTTATGCCCGTTCACCACATATCCGTCGCTTGTTTTTAAAGCTTCGGTTTCAATGGCAGAAGTATTGGATCCTGCTTGTGGCTCAGTAATCGAAAAGGACTGAAAGCGAATATCCCTCGGGCAATGCCAGGGAGGTATTCTTGTTTTTGCTCCTCACTTCCGTGTTTTAACAAGGCGCCCATCGTGTACATTTGCGCGTGGCATCCTGCGGCATGGCCTCCGCTACGATGAATTTCTTCAAGAACGACATTCGCCTGGGTGATCCCGTAGCCTTTCCCACCATATTTTTCAGGGATAAGCCGGAAAGGTAGCCTTTTTTCGTTAACGTGTCGACAAATTCATAGGGATATTCCCGGATCGCATCAAGATCTCGCCAATATTTATTTGGGAATGATTCCAATAATTCTCTTATCTCACTACGCAATGTTTCAGTATGCAGATGATCGGATGTTGCGGTCATCGTAGACGCCCCCTTTAGTTATCTTCATTGTATAAAAAATATCCCACATGAAACAATCGGATCTGTGCATCGTTATGATGCAAGATTGCGATTGTTCTTCGTCCTGTGTGAAAGATAGACTTTACTTATGACGACGTTTTCATAGAGTAGGGGGAATCAGTGATGTTACCGCTAGAAGGTATTACCGTTGTATCAATTGAACAGGCAGTGGCTGCGCCATTTGCAAGCAGGCAATTGGCGGATTTAGGTGCGCGTGTTATAAAGGTTGAACGTCCGGAAGTTGGAGATTTTGCCCGAAATTATGATGATACGGTTCAAGGGATGTCGAGTTTTTTTACGTGGTTAAACCGTTCCAAAGAGTCTGCAGCTCTCGATTTGAAGGATGATGAAAGCCGTGAATTTCTTACGTCGATGTTAAGTAAAGCAGATGTATTTTTGCACAATTTAGCACCAGGAGCGATTGACCGGTTGGGATTTCAATCAGATGAGCTCAGGGAGAAGTTCCCACAATTGATTACGTGCAGCATATCCGGGTACGGGGAAAGCGGATCGTACATGAATAAAAAGGCGTATGACTTACTCATTCAATGTGAAGCAGGGGCGGTTTCTGTTACAGGAACTAAAGAAACTCCGTCCAAAACCGGCATTTCAATTGCCGACATCAGCGCTGGAATGTACGCATTTAGCGGCGTATTGTCTGCCATTATTGCAAGAGGTCAGACCGGAAAAGGAACGCATCTAGAAATTTCAATGCTCGAAACGCTAGGGGAATGGATGGGCTATCCGATGTACTATGAAGGGATCGGTGGGAAAAAGTTAAACCGAACGGGTGCATCTCACGCATCAATTTTTCCTTACGGACCGTTTCCGACCGAAGACCGGACCATTTTTATAGGCATCCAAAACAATCGGGAGTGGCAAGTGTTCTGTGAACAAATCTTGGAAGACGATACATTGTATAGTGATTCTCGTTTTCTAGATAATGCACAGCGCGTGGAGAATCAAGAAATTCTTCGTTCAATCATTGAACAGAAACTTCAAACCGTGCCTGCAGCAGAAGTCATCGAAAAACTTGATCGTGCGAAAATTGCCAATGCGAATTTAAATGACATGAAAGCTTTCAAAGATCACCCACAATTAAAAGATCGTAATCGCTGGACGCAAGTAGACAGTCCTGTTGGACTCGTCGATGCCCTGCTTCCGCCAATCAATAGCAAAGACTTTGATGTTGTTATGAAACCTATACCTAAAGTTGGCGAACATACCGGAAAACTAAGAGAAGAATTTACAATTACAAAGTAGATCGAGTGAAGAAGGAGATTCATCATGGAAGGTCACACCTGCATTGAAGAGTTTACGAGCCATATTCTTAATCATACATTTCCTTTACATGTATATATCCCACCGAATTATAGTGAGCAGTATCCATGCCAAGTAGCGATTACTGGAGACGGACAAGATTTTTTTAAGCTAGGAAAGATTGCTGAAAAAATGGAAGACCTTATTTTGGAAGAAGGGGCAGAAGAGACGATCGTTGTTGGTGTTCCTTATCCAAGAATTTCCTATCGGCGATTGTGGTACGTACCAGGAGGAGAGCAAATTAATGAGTATCACCAGTTTCTAGCTGAAGAACTGTTACCTTTTCTCCAGGATAAATACTCTATCGAACAAGGCCCAAAATCATGCACATTACTCGGAGACTCGCTTGCAGGATCGATGGGGTTGCTCGCTTGTCTCAAGTATCCCCACCTCTTTCAGCGTGTCGTCATGATGTCGCCCTATGTGAATGATGACCTCATTGAAAAAGTTTCGAACTCTCACCAATTATCGTTCATTGATATGTATCAATCGGTCGGCTTAGATGAAGTTGAGGCGACAGCTACAGACGGTCGCACATTAGACTTCGTGGAGATGGGGGACCGCTTGCACGATGTAATGAAACAGCATGCCCCTGCTCAGTATACGTACAAAAAAATTCCAGGAGGACAGCACATATGGCGAACGTGGAGAAAGACTTGGATGATGCATTAGCGTTTATGTATGGGTAGGGGAGTCTTTATTGGTGGTAAACGGTGGTAGCGGTGCGTGTGACCGCTACCACTGTTTTGTTAAGAAAAGCATATTTCTTTAGATTGCTAGCTTTGTACGTTTTGGTTGTTTAGTATAATCAACGTTAGAGACTTAGAAGATCCATGCCCCAAATTAGAGGAACTAACAAAGTGACAACGCTTACAATTAAGATCGCAGATATAATATTAAGTACGCCACCAACCCTTATCATATCCAAACTTGTAATTTTTCCAGTACCAAACATAATCGCATTTGGTGGGGTTGCCACAGGCAACATAAATGATGCATTCGTAGCGAAGGCACAAGCAACCATTAATACAACAGGGTTAACACCGAGTGCTAAGCCAAGTGAACCGACGATCGGCATGAGTAACGTAGCTGTAGCTGTCGTTGAAGTGATTTCAGTGAGTAGCAGTACTGACAACGTAAGTACAATAATAATAACTAGAAAATGCGTGCCCTCTAGTAATGTAAATTGTATACCGATCCATTCGGCCAATCCAGTGTTCTGAAAAGCAGCTGCAATAGCCAATCCTCCTCCAAAAAGAACTAATATCCCCCAAGGAATCTTAGCTGTGTCTTTCCATTCGAGGATTCTTTCCTGTAAGGAAGAAGCAGGAATAGCGAAGAGTAAGAGTACAGCAACCATAGCAATCATCCCATCGGTAATCTGTATGAACACACTTTCCCAGACGAACGTTCGCGTAATCCATAAAAAGGCAACCGTAAGGAAGACAAAAAGTACGATCTTCTCTTCGAAATTCATGCGCCCTAGTTTCTTCTTTTCTGATTTAATAATGTCTGAACCGCCTGGTAAGTAGTGAAGCGATGTACGGTATTTTATTTTTGTAATGTACCCCCAAGCGAGGACGATAAAGACTGTAACAAAAGGGATACCAATTGCCATTATTTGACCGAAAGTAATGTCAATTCCGAACATTTGACTTGCTTGACCAGCCATGATTGGATTTGCCGTCCCGCTAATTAATGTTCCAGATCCGGCAATAGTTGCAGCATAACCAATACCGAAAACAATCGACTTCTCAAACTTTTTTAAGTCGTCCAGAGGTTGGTTATGATGTTTGAAAGACTCTGTTGCTTGAGTAATGATCGCAAGACCAATTGGAATCATAAGCATAGCAGCGGCAGTGTTTGAAATCCATAGAGATAAAAAGCCAGTAGCGATCATAAATCCTAAAACGAGTCGGTTAGGACTCGCACCCACGAAATTAATGATGGTGAGGGCAATTCGTAAGTGCAAATTCCATTTCTCCATTGCCGCTGCAATGAGAAACCCTCCTAAAAAAAGAAAGATGATATCATTTCCATAAGAGGAAACAACGCCATCTGCTTCTAGCGCTCCGAAAAGCGGAAACAAGATCACTGGAAGTAAAGCACTAGCAGGAATGGGGATCGCTTCTGTAATCCACCACGTCGCAACCCACAGTGTGATGGCTAATGTAGCTCTACCTTCAAAGCTTAATTCAGCAGGATGGAACAGAAATAGTGTCACAAGAAAGAGTGCAGGACCTAGAAGTAACCCGATAAATTTTGTTTTTGAATACGTACGCCCTGGTCTGGGTTCTTTGTCAGTATTTAAAGATGTAGATTTTTCATGATTGTGTTCATCTTTTTCTAATCGAAGATGTTGAGAAAAGTGGAGCATTCTTCTCATAATCAAATGTTGGTCCCAAAGTGCATTCCATACTCGGTGGATAACATTGTAGCTAGACATCAACCTTCTCCTTTCGCTTTGTTGAAAAAGAATCTCCTAACGCAGTTAGGAGATTGGCATGTTTAAGAACTGGCTGTATGCTCATCAATCGCTTCTTTCGCTACCCGAAAACTATCAATGGCCGCAGGTACACCACAGTATATGGCGGTTTGTAGCAAAACTTCTTTAATCTCATCTTCGGTAAGCCCGTTTCTTAGCGCCCCACGAACATGAAGTTTCAGTTCATGAGGTCGATTTAAAGCTGTAATCATCGCTAAATTGATGATGCTTCTTGTCTTTCTTGGTAGACCTTCTCTCCCCCAAACTTCTCCCCAACAATATGAGGTCACGAGTTCTTGTAGATCTTTATTAAAGCTAGTAGCGTTGTTTATGGAATTCTCGACATATTCACTTCCAAGCACTTCTTTACGGATTTTAAGCCCTTTTTCAAATTGTTCATTCATCACTTTTCTCTCCTTCAAATAAGTTTTGTTTTGCTAATTGCTCAAGAAACTTAATGATCTCGGTGTGGTCTTGATCCTCTCCGCCCATTAGATGGGCAGCTTCATAGATCTCAACTAGTGAAGAACCGAGCAGCATTGGCATGTGAACATCATTTGCTAAAGATTTGGCCATTTTTATATCTTTGAGTAAAAGCTTTAAAGAAAAATTTGAATTAAAGGTTCTAGGCAAGATGAAAGTTGGGTACTTGTACGACGTTGAATGGCTTTGCCCTGTACTTTCGTTAATGATTTCTAATGCGGTATTGAGCTCAATATCCATTTTTTTAAGTAAAACCATCGCTTCTGCTGTTGCATACATCGATGAGGCCGATAAATAGTTATTAATTGATTTCAGAGCATGTCCAGAACCTGATTGGCCAACCCAGCGAATATTGGTGCCTAAATACTTGAGAATAGGCTCAATCTCATCATAGTCTGCTTCTTCTGCGCCAACCATGACGGTAAGTTCACCGCTAATTGCTTTTCTTACACCACCTGAGACCGGTGCGTCTACAAAACGAAGCGTCTCCTTTCGTAAAATTGTCGCGATCTTCTGAGTTTCAACGGGATACGAACTGCCCATATCAATAATGATCGATTCTTTACTAAGCGATGTGATGAGTCCGCCGTTTCCGAGAATCACGTCTTTTACAATTTGAGAGTCTGGAAGCATGAGAATGACGATGTTACAGTTCTCACCTAATTCTGTTACAGAACGTGCAACGCCTATTGGTTGATTTAAAAATGGTTCGAGTGCCTCTGGGTTTGAATCGAAAACGGTTACATTTAATTGGTGATCTAACAGGCGTTTGACCATCCAGTGACCCATAGCACCAACGCCAATAAAACCAATTCTATTCAACAAAATCACCTCCTTGTATCATAATATGATACAGTGTATCGTTAATTAGGAACAGTTTATACTAGCAAAAGATAGCTGTCAATTACTTGTTTAAGATTTCGGAATTATTGTACTGGGTAATCATTTGAGGTTAAGGGGGATTGTGTTCACATTGCAACTGCAATCATTAAGTTGAAGAGTTTGCAAAGCGGGTGAAATGCCCGCTTTACAAACTTGAACCGAGGATGGAAGAGATCTCTTTGGCAGCATCGCGTATATCTACAGAAGCATTTTTAACAACATCAGGTGTAACTCTAGGGGTTGGAGCTGTTAGCAGAAGGCTACCGACGGGGTGGTTTTCATGATTAAAGATAGGAGAAGCAATTCCTGTTGACCCTTCCAAACGTTCACTAACCGTGCTTGTGACTTTTTCGTTTCGAATGTGCTGAAGTTGCGTTAATATGCTTTCTTTCTCTGTTGATGCAAACTTTTCATCATTTAATATCTCTTCAATAAGATCGTTTTCTAAAAACGCCAAAATCGTTTTTCCACTACCCCATAAGGGATTGGCTGCATTTCTCCGATAGGATGATATATTGCAACGGTTTCGGGCCATTCACTTTATCAGCCCAAAAGATTTGTTTTTTATCTTTTCGAAGCATAAGTAAACAAATGGTTTCTTCATACTTTTCAGCTAACGTTTTTAGGAAGGGCTTTGTGATACTTTGCAGAGGGGTTGTATTGGCTACTTTAGCACCTATACGTATCAATTCAGTGCTATATAGTATTTATTCTTATCCGTTTGGTATTCGACAATCCCGTGATCTTTAAGCTGCAGCAAGATTCGATGAGTAGTAGGCACGGTATAATTCATTGCAGCAGCAAGTTCTCTAACCCCCCAACCTTCGTTAACATCAACAAATGCTTGGATGATTTTTAGAGATTTATCTAATAAGTTGTCTTTTGTTCTGTTTGTCATAGTCCAACCTCCATAAGTAGAGAGTGTTATTCGCTAAATAAGGTCGAGCTCCTTTACAAATCGCACGCGATCTTGTCCGGGTCCGTCATAATTTTTGTGTATATGAATCCCATTTTCCTCTTTACCACGCTCAATCGAAAATCCCATTTTAACATGATAGGCAATCGACGTTTCGTTAACAGGAGAAGTAACAGCGCGAACGATGTGACGCTTTTCTTGTTGCACGGTAGAGAAAAAGTGCTCGTATAAGTTTTTGCCGATACTTTTCTGACGGTGGTTCGGGTCGACGCCAACGAAATGTATATAAGCTTCATTCGTCCGGGCAGGGGACAAGAAGCCAATAAGAAATCCAAGAATTTCACCGTCCTCATCTGCAATAAAGCTTGTCGGCTGAAAATGGTCAAAGAACAAGCGGGGCACCATATCAGCCATTTGTCTTCCCGCCCACCAGTCATTGATTAGGGGACGATACGATCATAATCGCTTTCTCTAATGTGACGAATTTTCATAAGTTATTCCTCCTGAGTGGATCTGCACGTATGTCTATTCTAGCATGCTTGGACGATTGACCCGGTTATAGATCTATGAAATAATGAACCTACCTACCGGTAGGGAGGGGAGACAATGACAGCAACAGCCATTCGTAACGTCGCGCTTAAGTACCTGGCGGCGTATGATTATGATGCATTTTCAATGAACCAAATTGCTAATGAGGTCGGAATTAAAAAAGCATCGATCTATGCCCATTACCGTAGTAAGGAAGAGATCTTTTATGCGGTCTTAACCGAGGCGTTACACGATGGAAAACAAAAGATTGTGCGTTTTTTTCTTGAACAACGGGATCAACCGTTAGATGAAACGTTGCATGCATTTTTTAGATGGTTTGTAAAAGAAAGCGAGGACCACCTACAGTTGAAGTTTTTACTGCGGATGCTGTATTTTCCACCGAGTCACTTAAAGTCTTACGAGTCCTCTCAATATACAGGCGCTTGCTCGTCTCATTTGAAAAATTACTGGCGCGATATATTCGCGAGAAGAAGCGAACCGATCACTTCCGGCTTTTGCAAAGTGAAGCAGACGTTTCAATTGCCTTTTTGACGGTTGTTGAAGGTTGTTTTATTGAATTGTTTTTTGGCGATGTTCGCAGATTTGAACGGAGAGTTCAAGCAATTTTGCCATTGTTCTTAAATGGCATGAGAAAGTGAGGAGATGAAAACATGAGCGGGAGGAAAAATTGCACATAAAGGTGTCGTAGCCGTTATTCTTTCTGCGGCATTTTTATTTACGTTCAGTCAATTTTTATTGATCACAGCATACCCGACAATTATGGAAGAGTATGGGGTTAATGCTACTCAAGTACAATGGCTCACAACGGCGTTTTTGCTTACGACCATCGTGCTCATTCCGATGTCGGGGTATTTATCGAATCGTTTTTCAACGAAAGCACTTGTCGTATTCGCGCTTGGGTGTCTCGCTGCTGGAACTGTCTTGGGAGGGGCATCGGCACAATTTGGTACACTTGTTCTTTCCCGAGTCATTCAAGCTGTCGGTGCGGGCATTATTTTGCCGCTCGTCCAAACGATTTTACTCACGGTATTTCCTTATGAGCGGCGAGGGTTTGCGATGGGTCTACTCGGTGCGGTTATTAATGTTGCGCCGGCCAGTGCACCATCAATTTCAGGCATGATTATTGATGTGTTTGATTGGCGATCCCTTCATTGGGTGATCTTGCCACTCATTATCATCACGCTCGTGGCCGCCGTCTTTACGATGAAAGATGTGATAAAAAAACAAGCGGCGCGATTGGACGTATTGTCCATTATCGTTTCGGCACTCGGGTTCTCATTGCTTATTTTAGGAATGAGTAACATCAGTGTGTATGGATTTACGCATTTGCTCGTCGCCGGTCCAATTGTCGCAGGTGCGCTAGCATTAGTCGTGTTCGTAAGAAGACAAATAAACCTTGATATGCCGGTGCTTAATTTGATGTTACTTAAAAATAGCACCTTTCGTTTAGCGATGATTCTTGTCTTCTTAAATATGATGTTGTTATTATCCGCAGAAACGATTCTACCGATGTTTGCTCAAGATGTACTCGGGACAACGGCGTTTCTTTCTGGTTTCATTCTTGTACCAGGAACGATCTTGTTAAGTGTGATAACGATCATATCTGGGAATTTATACGACCGGTATGGTGGAAAGAAGATTTCATTGATTGGTTTTTCATTTACGTTATTGTCTCTCGTTTTGTTGAACACCGTCGGTATGGATAGTTCACCGTATTGGGTAATGTTCCACTTTTGTTTCTTTATGATCGGTTTTGGATTGACGCTTATGCCGCTCGTGACAGTAAGCATGAATGCACTGGATGATGAAGATATCCCACATGGTCGGCACTCGTCAATACGGTTCGGCAATTTGGGATGACGTTTGGCATTATTGTACTATCAACGATCATTAGTGTTACGGCAACAACGATGGACGCCCCGTACGAAGTAGGTACGTATTGGGGAACTTCACTCGCCTTTTTCGTGATGGCACTTATTGCCCTTCTAGCACTTGTACTCACCCGTTTTATTAACGAGAAGAGAGCGTAAACACATGGACTTTCCATTTTTGGGAAGTCCATGTGTTATGATGTGTAGTAAGAGAGATTACTATTATGAATTACTTTATGCAAATATACTTCTCAGACGATCGTGAAAGGAAGTGCCCGTGCCATGAAAAAGAAAATACTTCGTTTATCTCTATGGGTTATGGGTACTCGACTGCTGTTTTTTATTGATTAGTCAAAAATTGGAGAAGTGTGTCTAATTCGTAAGAAATACGCAGAAAACATATAGTGAGAGAGGTTATATTCATGGAGAGAATTGTTCGAACGAACCCCCGTCTAATGCATGCACCGGTTGGAAACTACAGTCACGTGACAAGAGTGCCAAAAGGTGCGGGTTTAATTGTAACCGCGGGTCAAATTGGGACAGACATGAACGGGAACGTCCCAAATCAACTAAATGAGCAAATCAAGAATACATTTGCGAATATGAAACAAGTGCTCAAATCAGAGGGACTGTTGCCAGACAGCGTGATTAAAGTTAACGTGTGGGCAACTGAAGAGATCGATTGGGATTATTTAGATCAGTTGTGGAATGAATGGTTCACCGATGAATACCCGTCAATGACGATTGCATATATTGCAGCACTCGGGCTACCTGAATTAAAAATCGAAATCGAATTATGGTGTGCGGAACTTTAAGTTTTAGAGAAAGAACAGTGAAAAGCTGTTCTTTTTTCATCCATTCATTTACACCGTTACTAGACAATCGTAGGATGAATGTATAAACTTCTGTTAATACCCCTACGGTATGTGTTTTTAAACTGTCGACATAGAATTGACCGGGTCGATCTGAAGTTGCCATATTTAACAGCGTGCCTACGATTACTCTTTGCACAAGCGAGCTATGTACTAAAAGTCACTTTTGTGGTGGAATTTAAAAAGTCAATGTTTATATCCAAGATGATCATTCGTTCAAGTTTGATTTTGTTCAAAACAGCGACAATTTCAAGCGGTGTTACTTGAACATTCATATGTCATCTCTAGAAATTCAAAGCGACAACCGTTTGTATCTTGCATAAATGTCTCTTCGGGCTTAAATCCTGCTTTCTGATAGACTTTTATGGCTCTTTCGTTAAAAGTAGCAACGGTCAGTTTTATTTCTTTAGGTTTGTATTGAGATATAGCATAATTTATTCCAGCCCTTAGAAATTCTAACCCCATTCCTAAGCCAGTGAGTTCAGGTTCATTCCTAAACCAATTACCACAGAATCGTCTTTTGTCTCAAACGAGAAGTAACCTACTACTTCATTGCCTTTTTTACCTACAATATACTTATCTCCACGCTTTTGAGGACTCATTAGTTCGGCAAGGTCTTCCTCATCAGCATCGGCATTATAAAAAGAATACATACCATCGTAGTGCCAATTTGAAGCAATATTTTCAGCTTGTTGCTGTGTCATTATTTGAAATTCATAATCCATTTTTATCGCCCCCTTTTGTTCCTTGTTACTTTGCTAACCGGGTTCCATATAGAATGTCTTTTATGAATAATTCTGGAGTGTTCTCACCACTACGAATCCGTTCATTGTAAAAATTCGATATATTCTTTCTTCAACTCGTGCTTTGGTGTCTCCAGTATCATATGTAACACCCCAATGCATAAGAATTCTCTTAGTTCAGTAGGTTTCATTTTAGCATACATGTACATGTTAAGAGTCGGTCATGAGTTAGACTTTAAACAGTTCAAAGTATCACAGAAAGGTTCAACTACAAAAGCGTACGACTAAAGTTGCGTAATGAACCCTCCTTTAGATTGAGCAAATTACAATGAAGTAAAATTACAATTTTCATATACAATTAATCTTAGGGGAGGTGAATTCTTATGAAAATGAATGTTAACGGGATATCAGAATTGGTAGTAGAAGTGGAGTCAATGGACGGGGCTATTGAATTCTGGCATCAAAAGTTAGGTTTTCCGATTGTTGACCAATGGGGATATACGAATGGTGAATTTTCAACTGTCGAAAAGAGTGATGTTTGGGCAACGTGGTTGTATGTTTGAGGTAATACACGCTTAGGGTTATGGCTACCAAGGAAATTCAATGAACAAGAACAGGTAGAAAAGCAGAAAGCAATCTCATCCTGGTCAAATTTATTTGATGAGGGAGCGTTCATGTTCACTTCGCACTACATGTTGCCATTGAAAATGTGGAAGAAGTATTGCATGTTCTTCAGACAGAAGATATTGATTATAAAGTAATCGTAGAAGAGATGGACAGTCAGAGAGAATATAGAATTTACTTTAAGGACACAGAAAAGAACATTATTGAATTGTACACAAGAAACATGGTTGAAACGTATAAAGGTGTTGCCATAAAATAATGGGCTTCAGTATATATTCATTTCACTTGATACGTCGGGTAATTGTTTGCATTACGTCAAGCTAAACACTGCACAAACAAATAGGCTACTAGTAATGAGGCTGTATACTAAATGTTAAGGTGTAACAGCAACTACTATCCTCGTGTTATCTATTCGAGTGAAGTTGCTGTTATTCAACAAGAAAGATGGAGGAACTAAAATGGAGGTTTCACGATCGGACTTAGCTGAAGCAAAACGTCAAATTGACTCGACATTAAACAAGTTAAGAGAAACAGTAAAAACCTTTGAATCTAAAGAGAATCCTGATAAGTATAAATCTCAAGTCACTCTAGCCAAGCGGCGAATACAAGCCTTTGAAATTTCTGTGTTTCTTATTGAAAGAGAGATGAATGGCTTGAGTGATAAAAGTTAATTGAACAAAATAAACTGTCAAAGAGGGGCTATGAAGCAGTGAGGAAAGAAGAGCATCAGTATCTTCATCGGTTCCTGAGACGATTGTATAGTATGGTCACAAACTTAGCCTTTTAGCTAAAATGCTGACCTTCTTTATATATAGTTAGTGTCATTCATATATGTACAAATGAGTGTAAGGAGAATAATTAACTACATTCTTTACAAGCCCACGCATCAATTTCAACTTTAAATTTTGGAGCAGCTAGTGCTACGACATAAATCATAGTAGTGCAAGGTAAGTGCCATCTAAAAAGTCGGCTATCAGTTCTCTTCTTTTCTCGGCATTAAATTCCCCAACTAAGTAAAAAACCATTTTAGTTAAATTATTGACCTGCATATCAGCTGCTTCTAAATTACGTTTAATGTTCTCTAAAGCTAACTCAAATTGTTCTAATGGTTGCTCTGGAACTTCTCCATTTACCTCCATGCCTAGTTGTCCAGATAAAGTAAGCCAGCGGTTTGACCTGTTACTTCAACTTGGTGAACGTATGGGGCTACTGGTTTGTGAACCGTATCGGGGTTTCGTGATGTTTTCATTCTATACTCATCCTTTGCGAAGTCCATGAATTATAATTCGAGTATACCACATGAATGAGTGACTTTTCGTAATTATACGTTTTCACCTGTTTCTTTTTACATTTTAAATCGCTGCTTACTTATCAGTATATTTATCTGAGTATTAAGCTAAGGAGTACTCAACTAGAAAAGAGCGATTGAGCATAACCAAACCCTTGATCTCCCATATTGAAAAGACTAAGGGCTATTGAAATTATTGCACGTATGGGAGACGATTTGCTCCCGTCTACTTAATTGGTGGATTCTTCTTTTTTCATTTTAGCTACGAAACAATCAAACATGATGCGTGCTGCCATAGAGGTTGTAATATCTTGATGATCATAGAGTGGGTTTACTTCTGCAATATCAAAGGCATCTGTGATTGGATACAAGGCTTCAAGCATTTGAAAGCATTGAACAGGGGTTAACCCACCGGGTTCGTTTGCTCCGACACCGGGGGCGTAGGCCGGTTCCAGTACGTCCATATCAAATGTGACGTAAATGAGGTCAACTTCTTCCATTGCGGACAAAGCAAATTGAATGGTGTCTTCGATTGGCTGGTTGTGTACTTCAGCAGCCGTCACTTGTTTGATTCCAGAGTTTGCAAGGTAAGAACCATACCATGGATAGTTGTAACTGCGAACGCCGATTTGCACAATATGCTCAGGGTGAATGTGTTCCAGTTCTAATGCTCGTCTCATTTGACTGCTTTGCGAATATTTTCCTTGGATTGGAGAGGAGTCAACAAGATCAAGATGGGCATCAAATTGAACAATCCCTATCTTCTTTCCAGGATGTTGATCATGTAATGCTTTAATGACAGGATAAGAAATTGAGTGGTCTCCACCAAGAATAAAGGGGAAGGATTCAGTTTGTAATATTTCCGTTACTTTTTGCTCTGCATTTTTGAACGTATCTTCTGTGCTGTAGGCAACAATATCTATGTTGCCGAAGTCTTGAATGGGATCTTCTGAGAACGTATAGACGGTTCGTTTTTCAACATTGTACACTTTATTTTCCTCAATACGATTGGCAAACCATTGAAAAGCTTCGCGAATTTTCTCAGGAGCAAAGCGGGATCCTGGTCGCCCAAGCGATGCCCCTCCATCCCAAGGAAACCCTAAAATTCCAAATGATTGATAACTTTTCATTATGATGCACTCCTTTTTTTAAGTGAATGTAATTGTGTGACGTTATTTCGCGTATAAAAAATATAAAATAAAGCACCAATGATTAGCCAGACCGCAAATAAGATGTACTCAACGGAACCCATCGAGATCGGTGTACCTGGGATGAGCATAGCGAACAGCAGAACACCGGAAAATAGAGAAGCGATGTACGCCATCGTGATGCCGCCAGGCATCTTGTATGGTTTGGCTAGTGAAGGTAGAATCTGTCGCACCCTAACGGCACTAAGTGCCATACAAAACCAAGCGATGAGAAAAGAAATACCACCCATAATGACGAGAGGTAATAAAGCACCGCTCCCAAACAATACGCCTACAAAAGCGATGGCTGCCATCGTCCATAACGTATAGGATGGCGTTTTGTAGCGGCGATGTTGCTTCGCAAAAAACTTAGGTAAATACCCTTCTGCTGCGAAAGAACGAACTAACCGACTGCCTGCCAAAAGAAAGCCATTAAAGGTCGTAATTACACCTAATAAGACTCCGAAGACAACGATTAGCGGAAGCAGCTTTGAACCCGTTTGATATTCTAAAGCATGAATAAGGGGTAATGACCCCATTGAGCCCATTTGTTCAGCGGGCATTAAAAAAGAGGATGCAGCGACGATGATGATGTATAGCCCGCCACCTACGATAATCGTGCCAAGTGTGACTTTTCCTAAATTTTTATAATTAATGCCTTGATCTGCTTCATCAATCGTTTTGGAAATGGTATCAAAACCATTCATGAAAAACAGGATCGAAGCGACTGCAAGGACAATGCCCGTTATCCAAGAGCCTTCACTGTTTGTTTGCATGAGTGGGGTCGCATTCTGGACATCTCCGAAGAAAAACCCACCGACTAAAAAGGCAATAAAGGTAAACAACATGACGAACGTAGCCGTGTTTTGAAAGCGAGCAGAAAGTTTAGCGCCTTTGTAATTGATGTACGTCATTCCTACAATCATGGCAAGGCTAAGAAGAATGTGCGGCAAGTATACCGTTTCTCCAATGATCGTATACAAAGGAATCTGATTTAAAAATGGAAAAACATAAGCAAATAGAATTGGAACAGATATCGCAACCCAAGGTAAGATGATTAGATATCCTAATATAAGGAACCAACCGCATAAAAAGCCTGCAGTCTTTCCTAATGATTGTGCCGTATAAGTAAACTCACCACCAGCAAGTTTTAAACTAGACGTTAATTCAGCGTACACATAGCCAATGGGGATGACGATCGCCATCGTAACGAGTAGTGCAATGATTGCACCAAGCTACCCGCTGAACTTATCCATTGTGGAACGGAAATAACCCAACCGATTCCAATCATACTCCCAAAAGCAAGACCAAAGAAATCTACATTCGTCATACCCTTTTTCCCCATAGTATTCTTCTCCCTATCCTTCATGTATAAAAATGCACTTTGATTAATTATAATACTTGTAAAATATATTATTATCAATAGGCAATTTTAGAATTGTAGGAAGTAGCAACCCTATTTTATAAACGCAGACAGCGTTAATGGAGGAGAGTTACTACATCTGAATGATATCCATGTTAAGGTTTAGGTTTATGACTTATAGATCAACTTCTCTCTACTGTTATAATCAAATATTCATTTTGTAGGGGGAGGTTCTTCGATCTACTATTCGCAGTTGAGAACACAATCGTGCCTAATAAAGGCGTCTACGATTTAGGAGCTTCAGCCGAGAGTTTCAATAGCGGGAATTCCGTTTGTTAAGATAAACGGAATGAAAGGAGAGGAGAATTGATGATGGAGACCACTTTTATGCAATGCAGAGGATAAGCTCTAGGATTCTTTAGACAAGGGATAGGGTGCTAAAGAAGTAGAGAACTGAATTCGACAATCCGTGTAAGCTCTATTATACTAATGTCAAATTTATAGAATTATCATTGAAAGAAAGCATGAAACCTGGTAATGAAATTGGAGGGATGTTTTCTAATGAACCTGAATGTGTATATTATCGAGGATGATTCGCTTCTCTTGAAAGCTTTAAAGGAAGGGTTGAACCAATGGTCATATGAGGTGAGTCACCCGAGTGATTTTTCTCATGTTATGGAAGACTTCGTCGCCCACAACCCTCAACTCGTCATCATTGATATACAATTGCCAAAGTACGACGGTTTTCACTGGTGCAGGGAGATACGAGCTGTCTCCAAAGTGCCCATTATCTTCCTTTCTTCAAGAGATCACCCGACGGATATGGTGATGGCGATGAATTTAGGAGCGGACGATTATGTTCAAAAACCTTTTCATATGGAAGTACTGCTTGCAAAAATCCAAGCGATTTGTCGACGTACGTATACGTATGAAGAGGCATCCTCTGATGTCGTTAAATGGAATGACGCGATTCTCGACTTTAAGAGTGGTGGAATATATAAAGAAGGTAAGAAGGTTGACCTTACCAAAAATGAATTCTTTATTCTTTCGGTTTTAGTAAAAGCGAATAATCAGGTGGTTACTCGTCATGAATTGATGAAGATGCTATGGGATGATGATCAATATATTAATGACAATACACTAACAGCCAACATCACTAGAGTACGCCAAAAGCTCTTAGCTCTTAATTTAGCTGATGGAATCGTCACAAAGAAAGGACTCGGATATATGGCTGTGACACTTTAGGGGGTCTACCATTGTTTATTCATTATCTTCTGTATAAAAAAAGCTGGATTGGATTACTCGGGTTCCTTCTTATCCTTACGAACACGCTCATCTTGCTTGATATGGGGATTCGAGTAGAACCCAATTCTCTCCTATATTTAAATGTATTGTTTCTGACTGTTTGTTTCGTATTTATATTCTGGAGGTACAAAAAAGAAACCGCATACTATAAACTATTATCTTCTCTTACAACAGATTTGGGTGAGAATTGGTTTGAGCGTATTCCATATCCAGACAGCCGTTTTCCTGACGGTATCGTGAACAAGCTAATTGAAAAGATCCATGAGCAAAATCAAACATTACGTCATCGAGAAAAATCCAATAATCTTTTGGAATATAATGATCTTGCCTCCTGGATCCATGAAATGAAAACGCCTCTTACTGCGATGAAAATTACGATTGATGCCCATCGTTCGAATGAGCTAGCTCAGCGGCTAAGCTCAAGTTGGTTGAAAATGCACTTACTTCTCGATCAGCAACTCTACATATCACGTTTAGCTACGTTAGAGTCAGATTTGCTTCCAGAAGAGCTGGACGTAAATCTTGTAATAAAAGAAGAAATTCGTGAGTTATCGACTTGGTGTATGGAAAAGAATTTGGCGATTGACGTAAGCAGAAGTGATGCAGCTACGAGTTACACCGACAGAAAGTGGTGTGCATTTGTCATGCGCCAACTGTTAACTAATGCAATTAAATATAGCCCAGACAATGGAACCATAGTTATTACTACCGAAGTAGATCAAAAAAATGCTGTAACTGTTACTTTTAAAGATGAAGGGCCAGGCATACAAGGGCATGACCTCCCACGAATTTTTGATCGAGGTTTCACAGGAGATAATGGGCGTGTGCAACATGCCTCAACCGGTATGGGGCTTTACCTCGCAAACGAAATTAGCAACAAACTACACATCCAACTAAACGTTCGTTCAATCGTTGGCCAAGGTTCATCATTCTCCATGATCTTTAAGCCAGGCAATTCATTTGAACAGACGAGACGAACACTTTTGCAACCGAAATAGCTTAGCAGTCAGGACATGTTGAAAACCTGACTGTTTTTTTAAAGTGACAAAAATATCACATTCACCGTTTATTTATCATGTAAAACCTACGACCTTGTTTCTTAAAAGAATTACACTTTGTATAGAACAACTTGATTGGAGTGTAAGACATGACAAACGAAAGCACACCTAGATCTGTTCTTATTGCTGAGGGAATTCGTAAAACCTATAGTTCGCATCAAAATGCCCAGAACGTGTTAAACGGAATAGATCTTCGCGTGACAGAAGGTGAGTTTATTGGAATTATGGGACCGTCAGGCTCCGGAAAAACAACACTACTTAACACACTTGCCACGATTGATCGAGCAACAGATGGAAAGGTCTTTATTAATGACTACGAAATAACAGCCATGAAGGATCGCAAGCTTTCAAACATCCGACGTGAACATTTAGGATTTATTTTTCAAGACTTTAATTTACTGGACACGTTAACGGTAAAGGAAAACATTTTGTTGCCTATCTCCTTAACACCAATAACGAACAGTCAAGCTGAGCGCGCATTTCATGACATTGCCACAATGTTGGAGATCGAAGAATTAGCGAATAAGTATCCGTCCGAAATCTCAGGAGGGCAAAAGCAACGAACTTCAGCCGCACGGGCATTAATTTACTCCCCTTCGATCGTTTTTGCGGACGAACCTACTGGCGCATTAGATTCAAAAGCAGCCTCGAATTTATTAGATAATCTATACGAAATTAATCAGTTAAGAAAAGTAACGATCGTGATGGTATCCCACGACCCGTTGGCCTCTAGCTATTGTAGCCGTGTAGTGTTCTTGCACGATGGGCATGTGTACTCTGAATTGTATCGGGGAGATAAAACGAGGGATGCGTTCTTTAAAGACATCCTTGATATGCAGGCAGTGCTCGGAGGAGGTCATGTAAGATGAGCATTCAAAAGCTCGTCATTCGGAGCGTTCGAAAAAATATAAAAATGTATTACCTATACTTTTTTGCCATGATCTCTTGCATCAGTTTTTACTTTTATCTTCTAGACGCTTCAGCATGATGAAACGGTTGTGATGATGGCTAACGCAAGTGTGAACTTTTCTGCAGCCTTTCAAGTAGCG
Source organism: Geomicrobium sp. JCM 19037 (assembly GCF_000698105.1). Classification (NCBI taxonomy): domain Bacteria; kingdom Bacillati; phylum Bacillota; class Bacilli; order Caryophanales; genus Geomicrobium; species Geomicrobium sp. JCM 19037. The sequence goes on from NZ_BAWZ01000019.1 coordinate 44,674, forward strand.
GGTCTACTACTTATTTTCATCTCGGTCGTATTTAGTTCCTATGCCACGAGTATCTTCATTCGAAGGCGCAGCCAGGAGATTGGGTTATATCAGCTGATCGGTTTATCGAAGGGTGGTTTCGCGCTTATTAATATTTGAACACATCATCCTGGGTATTGGAGCTCGTAATTGGTCTTATTGTTGGAATGTTATTTTCCAGAGTCTTTCTGTTGCTGTTCATGAACCTTATCGGTGTTGACGGAATGTTTGGCTTACCTTTTTCTAGCCAAGCGGTAATTCAGACAATGGTTGTATTTATAGGCCTTATTCTCATTACATCTGTACAAATTATCTTGATCGTATACCGAAGTACGTTGTTGCAATTATTTCATGCCACAAAACGGGCAGATCGTATAAATAAGCGACCGAATATGTTGTCTGCAATCTTAGCGTTAACAGGAATCGGTCTCATCGTTTTTGGATACTTTATCTCAACCTTAATGATTGAACATGCTGATTCACTCCTATTTCTAATGCTACTCGTTCTCTCAAGCACCATTTTTGGGACATATCTTATTTTTCACACAACGATTAGCTGGATGTTGTATTTGTTTCGAAGAAAGCAAAGAGGAAACCTTGGTTTATATCATAGTTTATCTGTTGCGTCATTAATGCACAGGCTAAAAGGCCACGCGAATTCGTTAACCTTAATTACCGTTCTGTCGGCGATGACAATTACGATGATTTCCCTCTCCTATTCGTTATATTACTCAACCGAAAATGATGTCAGATTGGCGATGCCTTTGATTTTGCCGTGGAAGATATGCCACAAGAGGCTGGTACGATTTCAAATCGTCTAGAAGAGGAGCAAATCGACTTTCATTATGCAGAGCTTCATGCAATTCGATTTGATGGTACGTGGACTTCGAAGGAGAATAATGCAGACGCACGTCAAAGAACATTTCTGCTTTTTTCATCGGAACAACTCGCTCAGGCTGGGGTGGATGTGAAACATCCAGATGAGGATGAAGCGATCTATCATAATACTCGAGCGATTATCGAAGGATGGAGCTTCATTTCCGAAAGAAGTACAATTCAAAGCAACAAACGACGAAGAAATGCAACTAACTGTCTCTAGTTTCAAACTTGAAAACGTGATGAACTACAGATTTTTTGGCGATCAACTCATTGTTTCTGAGCCAACCTTCCAAAGTATAAGGGAAAATATTCAAGTCGGGGAATCCGCAGAGGAGTTGACTTATGAGACGTTTCAGTTGTTAGATGCTGACCAGTCAGATGTCGCTTCTGATATCTTTCTGGGAAATATAGACAATGATTTGTTTATTACTGACTTCCATACTTCCTATGAACAATCTATTCAAACCTTCGGTCTACTCATTTTTATCGCTGGCTTTTTAGGGATTGTGTTTCTCCTCTCTACAGGTAGCATTTTGTACTTTAAACAAATGACAGAAGCTGAACAAGAAAAAGGGCATTATCGGACACTGCGTCAACTCGGATTTCAAGTGAACGATATTATGAAAGGAATTATCCGTAAGCAGCTTTTTGTTTACATCATTCCTCTAGCAATTGGGTTATTACACGCTGCTTTTGCTTTAAACGTAGGTTCTGTTCTAATTGTCGCAAGCATGCTTACCCCAATTATTATGAGTATGGCAGCTTATATTACGATCTATTTGATGTTTACCATTCTGACCATTCGTTATTACAGAAGCATCGTTCGAAAAGCTTTATAGAAAGGAAAAATAGTTATGAAAAAAAGATGTTCATCTTTAGTCTTATTTCTCTTGTTTTTATCGCTAGTGCCTACCTATTCTTTCGTGAAACAGTGGATCGTTATAATCCTCTAATAGAAGCAGAATACGTCTACGTCGAGATCCAAGGCGAGCCCGAAGAAGATAATGGAAGATATAAATACTCAATGCAAGGGGTTACTGAGGGCAACGAGACAAAAACAGTTGTATTTACGACGAGCACTCCACTTGATCACGGCACGTATGTAAGAGTACTTGCTAAAGGTACGTTTGCAGAAGAATATGAGTTTATTGAAGAAGAACATATGCCGGTACATTGAGGGGAATCTAACAGTGGTACAAGTGGTTTAGGGAACAATAAAAACCCTTGATTTTCAGTGCCGAGAACATCATGGGTTTTTGAAACCGTCGTATAGGAAAACGCGTAAACGCAACAAGCGCGTCTTTTTCAAAGGTAGCTACTCATAAAAACTAATTGCATTATTATTAATATCAACGACTGTAAAATCTGTTTCTCCCCAAGGCTGCGTTATTAAATGACCGTTAGGATGGATAATGTTCTTTTCTTTATAGTCGTCATAAAACTTAGCAACGTCTTTAACCCGAATACGACAACTTTGTGCAATCAATTGTGATACGCTATCTGTTGTAAACCACTTAAAAATGTGTAGCTCTACTTTGTCATAGGTTAAAATCGCATACTCCTCATCACTGTATATGAGTGTAAACCCCAACTGATACTCATAGAAAGTAATACTTGATGTGATGTTATGAACTGGTAGTTTTGGAATTGCATGTATCATTTTCAAATAGATCATCCATTCTTTGAAGGAGCTTTCTAAAATTTAAGAAAGCCCCTCCCTTAATGTATTACCGACTCAAGGTCAGATATGATTGGTGGGATATTCGAATTCAAACCATCATAACTTCGCACAACTTGGCCTTCGTCGTTAATTAAGAAGAAGTCGGTCGTATGAATAATATCGGGATCTGCTGGATCGTTTAATACAGTAGAGTGAAAAGATTCTTCAACAAACTGTTCAATCTCATTAGGGTCGTACCCAGTTAAGAAGTCCCAGTTTGAGAAATCTACATTGTACTGCTCCCCGTATGTTTGCAAGACGTCAGGGGTATCGGTGGCTGGGTCGACAGTAAAAGAGACAAAGGATAATTCGAGTCCTTGTTCCTCAGATGCTTCTTGGATTTCAGCCATATTTGGCGTCATCATGTTGCAGATCGTCGGACAGTCGGTGAATGTCATCGTCGCTAACCAGTATGAGCGTGAAAATCTTCGTCAGTAACAGCCTCTTCGTCTTGGTTCACAAAAGAAAACGATGAAACGTACAAGGATTGTTCACTGAGGTCGCGAGCAACCTCAGCCGTTGTTTCATTGGAAGGCGTGAAAAATGACGCACACCCCCCAAGTATGAGACCTACAAGTAGAGGGAGAACATAGGTGAAAGACTTTTTCATGTATTTTCACTCCCTTTCTCGTTGTCCTCGTCTACATATTCTGGGAGTTCGATTTGAACGACGGTCCCGACGCCTAAGCGTGAAGATACGGTAAATGTCCCTCCGTGTTTCTTAACAATCTCATCTACAATTGCGAGTCCAACCCCACTACCCCCATCAGATCTTGAACGGGCACTGTTGACGCGGTAAAATCGTTCTTTAATATGCTGAACTTTCTCCTCTGGAATACCGACACCTTCATCTAGAATGGTGAAGAGATAGCGATTATCAAATGTTTTTAAAGTAACCTGTATGGAGGATGATTCGTCAGAATAGTTTATGGCGTTATCCAATAGGTTGCGAACGACTTGTGCTAACCTCTGCGTGTCACCATGTATGATGCAACTGTCATCAATGTCCCGGTGAATAACAATGTTCTTCTCATCGGCAACTTGTTCAGCTCGATTCAAAAGATCATGAACAATCTGGGCAAAAGCTACCGGTTCAAAGTGGAGCTCATACGTATCACTTTGTAGTTTGGTAAGATCTAATAGGTCATTGGCTAAATGAAGCATCGATTCCGCTTCCTGCCGAATAATGGGAATCCCGTCTTCACTTTTTATTATCCCTTTTTCAATTCCTTCTGCGTACCCTTTAATGTAACCAAGAGGTGAACGTAATTCATGAGATACGTTACCGATGAATTCTGTACGGTTCTTTTCTTCCGACTGAAGTGTGCCTGCGAGATGGTTTAACGATTCACCAAGCTGGTTGATTTCATTGGTTTTGGACGTGGCAGTTATGCGAGCATCATACTCACCATTTGCCATCCGTAGAGCGGCTCTTTCCATTTTCTGAATCGGTGTAATCATTTCTTTTGATATTAATTTCCCGGTTATAAAAAATAAAGTGACGAACATGAAAAGCAAACCTAAGCCTACAGTACGAAGTCTGATAGAGGTTCGTAAATGCTCGTGAGGGGTTGGGACAGTAAGATCATCCCTGTGAATTGTTCATTTTCTATGAGAGGAACAACGACACCGAGCACTTCTTGGTCGTAGCTTGGGTGCGTACGAATAATTTCGATGTTTTTTCCAGATAGCAATTCGTTCTGCTCGTCCGAGGTAAAGAATTCAATCATAAGGTTGTCTCTGCTATCGGGTTCGAGTAGAGGGTGCTCTTGATCAAAGTAGAACACATCGGCACCGGAGCTTTGGTCGGTCCATTGCACACGCCACAAAAAGGAACTCTCTGAGTCGTATCCATAATAGATGGATGCAAGTTCTTCTCCCGACTCAGTCAGTGATTGAATTTGTTCGTCGACATATAGCCGTTCATATAAGTACGAGGCGACGTATACGCTGAGTAGCGCTAACATAAGGAATACAGCAATGAGCGTTATCCAGATGCGTGTTCGCAATGAGTGGTGGCGTTTATTCATGTTTCCTTTTGAAATTTGTAACCCACTCCCCAAACGGTCTGTATTAAATGTTTCGCGGATTGTAGTTTTATTCGTAATGTTTTTATGTGTGTATCTACTGTTCGCAAATTCCCCTCTGTCATATCCTTATCCCAAAGCAATTCGTGAAGGTGGTCTCGAGAAAATACTTGCGCAGGTGTTCGGCAAGAAATACTAACAGATCAAATTCTTTCTTTGACAAGGAAATATGCGCTTTGTCATTCGTAACGGTTCGTGACTCGACATCAATAACAAGGTTGTCCACTTTAATGAGCGTCCGCTCGTTTTGATGACCTAAACGTCGAAGAACTGCGTGAATTCTAGCTACGAGTTCGTCTAGGCCAAACGGTTTGACAATATAGTCATCCGCACCTAATTGAAGCCCCCGTACTCGTTCTTCTTGCTCCCCACGAGCGGTAAGCATAATGATCGGAATGTCTGATCGGTGTCTAACTTCTTGGCACAGTTCAAAGCCGTCCATACCCGGCATCATTACATCCATAATGACAAGATGGATCGACGACGTGCGAAGTTTTTTAAGGGCAGCCAAACCATTCGTTGCACGTTCGACGTTGTATCCGTTTGATATTAATACTGAAGTTACGAGTTTTAATAATGGCTCCTCATCGTCTACGACGAGAATCGTCTTTCGTTCACTCATGGTAGCCTCCTTCTCTTTTCAACTGCATTATAGCTAATTTTTCACTAGATTGTACAACGTGATGAGTTAGTAAATGTTTCTACTTGTAGTGTACGCACGATTTGTGAAGAAATTGTGTGGCATAAAAGCCAGAATTGAAGATTTCACATAGACTTCACAACGCTTATTTAGGATGGATATACATGCGGTAGGGGTCTCTATGGAAGGCAAACGCTATCAAAACCGTTAGGCCACTACATCGCAGAACAACGAATAATCTTTACAAAAGAGGTAGATGAGGGGAGCGTACCGATGGCAAAAAAATCAAAACAGATGAATGTGCAAGTAATATGGCGCTGGCATTTATATGCAGGTCTACTATTGGTTCCTTTTTTACTCGTACTAGCGATTACAGGGGGAATTTATCTTTTTAAATGGGATATTGAAGCTGCAATCTATGCTGATTATTACGAAGTAGAAGCGTCTGGAGAGACGCTACCACCTGAGGAGCAAGTAGAAATTGCAGCGGATGAACACGGCGGAGAAGTGGTTAGATATCGGCCTGGGGAAGATGCCAATCGCTCTGCTGAAGTAGGAATTGTTGATGAAGCGGGTGAGTCGTTAACGGTGTTTGTCAATCCTTATACGGGGTCGATTCTCGGTACGTTGCAAGATCGCGATCGTGTGATGGATCGGTTGGCTGACTTACATAGTGAACTTATGGCAGGTACAACCGGGGATCGAATTGTCGAACTCGTCGCTTGTTGGACAATTATTATGATTGTGAGTGGCCTGTACTTATGGTTTCCTCGTAAAAAAAATAAAGTTCAAGGAGTGATCGTTCCCCGCTTTAGAAAAGGTAAACGCACACTCATTCGTGATTTTCACGCGGTGCCAGCATTTTGGCTTTCCGGAGATGATTTTCTTACTCGTCACTGGCTTATTGTGGACCGGCTTTTGGGGGAATGGGGTTCAACAACTAGTGACGAGCACAGGTGCAGGGTATCCACCTTCAATATGGGTTGGTTCTGCTCCTGAATCTGAAGTCATATCTGAAGATGTAGCTGATGTGAGTTGGGCTGCAGAAAACCTGCCTGTACCAGAATCACAATATATTGCAGGATTTGAACAAGTATCCATTACCGAAGTGACGAGGGTGGCAAAACAGCTCGATATTCATCCGACATATGATGTCTTCTATCCAAGTGGACAAGAAGGGGTTTTCACACTTTCTGTCTTCCCGCACCGAGCTCAAGATGAAGCAACCGTTCATATCGATCAATATAACGGCGCGGTTTTGGCCGATTACCGATACGATGATTATGGAACGATAGGTAAAGCGATGGCGCTTGGCATTACGATTCATAAAGGATTACAATTTGGGTTTTGGAATCAGATAGCCGGACTGCTCGTTTGCGTAGGATGGTAGTCATGATTATAAGTGGGTTTTGGTTATGGAAACGCAGGAAGCCAACGACCCATTCTGGTGCACCGAGATCAATCCGAATTACCGAAGCGAGAGGAATATTAACGATTCTCCTCATCTTTGCCGTCATCTTCCCACTTGTTGGTTTGTCTCTTGTCGTCGTTTATCTCATTGATCGCTACATCATTCGAAAGAGCAAAACGTTGCGAACATGGCTCAATGTTCAAGAGGAGGAACACCATGCGTAGAGGAATGATCGTGGGCTTCCTACTAGTAATGTTGTCGGGTTGTTCAATGGTGGAACGGTTCGTGGACGCCAACAATCATGATGACTACAATGACAGGGCAAGACTCGTTGTAGATATGATGACAAATGAGATTGTCACCGCAAACGAACAGCAACGGCTCTCTGTTCAAGTGACAGCAGACTACATTCCTGTTGTTGATGCAGAACATGTCGGTATCCGCATTTGGCCGGTATTAGCAGGGGAAGAAGAAGCAGATGAGTACGAGCTTTTCCACCATACGATGGGCGTGTATGAAACAGAAGTAGAAGTCTCTCGGGAAGGCCTCTATTACGCGGAGGCCGTCGTAGAAATCAATGACCAAAAGCTACGACCGAAAAAATATTTTGCCGTCGGTCGTCTCTATCAAGAGGAAGTACTTTTGTTAATGGAAAATGGATCAGAGGAATCGGGAAATGAAGATCATAGCGCTCATCACTAGATAAAAAATTTAAAAGGCAGTTGACAAAAGAAATTTTTTCTATATAATAAAAGAAAATTCATAACTAAATATTTCTTATCCAGAGAGGTGGAGGGACTGGCCCTTTGAAACCTCGGCAACAGGCTTACTCTTAAGCACTGTGCCAATTCCTGTAGCATGTATGCTGCGAAGATAAGAAGAGCCTAAACGGGATAAAGACCAACCATCCTCTCTTCTTATTTTAAGAAGGGAGGATTTTTCGTTTCCAAAAGGATACGGTTGAAGAGATTTTTATCGTTAAAACTAAGTAAATTTATATGTTAAATAAGAATTTGTCGTTAGAGGGGAATGTAGATGATTACATTTGAAGACGTATCGAAAATATACGAAACAAAAACAGGTGCAATTCATGCGTTGAAAAACGTGAATGTCACGATTGATAAAGGAGAAATACATGGTGTTATCGGCTTGAGTGGGGCAGGGAAAAGCACGCTCATTCGTTGTGTGAACCTTATTGAGCGTCCAACATCGGGGCGCGTGCTCGTAGATGATATTGACTTGAGTCAGAAATCGGGGAAAGAACTTCAAAACCAAAAACAAAACATTGGCATGATCTTTCAACATTTTAATTTGTTGCAATCCCGGACGGTGTTTCAGAACATTGCGATGCCGCTAACCTTACAGAAGAAGTCGAACAAGGAAATAACAGAGCGTGTAGAAGAGTTGCTCCAGTTTGTTGGTTTGGAGCATCATAAACATCATTTTCCAGAACAGTTATCAGGTGGACAAAAGCAACGAGTGGGTATTGCTCGTGCGCTTGCTTCAAACCCATCGATCCTGTTGTGTGATGAAGCAACATCCGCACTCGACCCGGAGACGACAAATTCGATTTTGCAGCTCATTAAAGAAATTAATAAACAATATCAAATTACTGTGCTACTCATCACGCATGAAATGTCGGTCATTCAACAAATTTGTGATCGGGTTTCGGTCATGGACGATGGCGAGATTGTTGAGAGTGGTTCTGTTATCGATGTTTTCTCTAAACCGCAAGAAGAAACGACGAAGAAGTTTGTAAAGTCAGTATTTCAAGCCGACATCCCGAGTCGCGTTATGGAAACTGTGAAGACGCAAGATGAGCATTCCAAAGTGATTCAGATTGAGTTTATTGGTTCGTCATCGAGTGAACCGATTTTATCGCAGATGGTAAAGAAGTTCGGAGTTGATGTGAATGTACTGTACGGCAATATTACCGAAATACAACAAGTGCCTTTTGGACATCTCGTCATTCAAATCCAAGGAGAAGAACAAGCGATCGAGCAGGCCATTGACTTTGTATACGAAAACGACCTTTCCCTAAAGGAGGTGGCATAAATGTTAGAAATGCTACCGTCTGCAATTCAGCCGAATATTACGACCGCTCAACTACTGGATGCTTTATATGAAACATTGTATATGGTAAGCATCTCTCTCGTATTTTCGGTTCTAATTGGCGCGGTGTTAGGCGTGATTCTCGTTGTCACAAGAGATGGGCATATCCTTTCATCACCATTCATTTTTAACCTTTTAAATCCAGTCATTAATGTGTTGCGTTCGATTCCATTTATTATTTTACTCGTTGCAATTATTCCGATAACTCGTGCCATTGTTGGTACGTCGGTCGGAACGACGGCAGCCATTGTGCCCCTTGTTGCCTATGCGGCACCGTATGTTGCCAGACTCGTCGAGAACTCATTGCTTGAAGTTGAACCTGGAATATTGGAGGCGGCAGATGCGATGGGGGCTTCAAAAGTACAGGTGATTACAAAGTTTATCTTACCTGAAGCGATGGGCTCGCTCATCCTTACGATTACGACGGTAACCATTGGTCTCGTTGGGGCGACTGCGATGCTGGTGCGATCGGAGCTGGAGGAATTGGCGACGTTGCGCTCACATACGGTATCAGCGGTTTGATAATATGACGATGCTCATCACTGTCGTTCTGCTCGTCCTAATTGTTCAAGCGGTACAAACATCAGGTAATTATTTTTCGAGAAAAGCAAGAAGAAGATAAAACAGATAGAGGAGAATGTCATAATGAGAAAACAATTGAAATTCGTAGGGGTAACACTTACTGCAGCGGCACTCGTTGCGTGTGGCGATGATGAACAATCACAAACAGAGGCAGGAGCGTTTAGCCTGATGACCCGTTAACAGTAAAGATTGGCGTGAGCGGGACCGACACGCCGCAGTGGGACTATATTGCTGAACTTGCTGAAGAGGAAGGCATTGAGATTGATTTAATTCGTTTTAGTGATTATGTGCAACCGAATATCGCACTTGCTGAAGAGGAGATTGACGCCAATGCTTTTCAAACCGTTTCTTACTTTGACAACTTTAAAGAAGAGCATGGGTTTGATCATTTAGAAGCCATTGCAGCGACTGTGCTCGCTCCTTTAGGCTTGTACAGCGACGAGTATGAGCGCGTGGAAGACATCCCAGAAGGGGCTGAAATTGCCATAGCCAATGAAGTGACCAATCAAGCGAGAAATCTTATGCTTCTCGAAGAAGCCGGGCTATTAGAGCTAGAAGACGATTTCGGGGTAACGAGTGGGCTTGATGACATTAAAGAGAATCCTTTAAACCTAACACTCACACCTGTTCAACCGGCGAATGCGCCTCGCATCATGGCAGACATTGATGCCGCAATTATTAACAACGGAATCGCTGTAGATGCAGGTTTAAGCCTCCTGATGATGCCATTGCCATTGAAGATGAGACGGCTACGCCTTATATCAATATTATCGCTGCACGTGAGGACAATGCTGATGATCCAGCGTTGCAAAAGATTATCGACATTTACCAAAGCGAAGAAGTTGAACAATTTATTTTAGACGAGTATGAAGGTGCAAGTATTCCGACATTTATTTCAGTCGAAGAATTGCTCAATTACCCAAAATAGGAGGTCATTACGATGACGAGAGAAGCGTTAAAACAAACCATTACCGATTACGCAAAAGCGCACCAACAAACCTTTATTACCATTAGTCAGCAAATTCATGCACGTCCGGAATTAGGAAATGAAGAAGTGTATGCATCTGCACGATTATCTGAGCAATTAGAACGTGAAGGGTTCTCCGTCCAACGAAACATTGCGGGACACTCGACTGGATTTATTGCAAAAAAGTCATCTGAAAAACCAGGTCCAACCGTATACTTTCTTGCCGAGTACGATGCGTTGCCAGAAATCGGGCATGCTTGTGGCCATAATATCATCGGGACGACGAGCGTATTGGCAGCCATTCTTCTAGGGCAAATTATTGAAGAAATTGGAGGTACGGTGGCTGTTGCTGGAACGCCTGCAGAAGAAGGTGGAGATAACGGCAGTGCAAAAGCAAGTTTTGTTAATCGAGGGTACTTTGATGATGGCGATGCCGCAATTATGATTCATCCGGGCAAAGAGACGCGCGTGTCTGGTCATTCTCTAGCGGTTGATCCTGTTGATTATCATTTCCACGGACGAACGGCTCATGCATCTGCAACACCTGAAAAGGGAATTAATGCCCTCGATAGTGTGATTCAATTATTTAATGGTATAAACGCATTGCGCGAGCATTTAGCAGACGATATTCGAATTCACGGTGTTATTCCTGATGGAGGAAAAGCGCCAAATGTTGTCCCCGACTACGCTCGAGCTCGGTTTTTCCTGCGGGCGGCTTCAAGGCATGATCTAAATGAAGTAAGGAAGAAAGTTGATCGCATCGCTGAAGGTGCCGGATTCATGAGTGGGGCCGACCTTGAAATTACTGAATTCCAAAACGCTATCGATGAACTGCTACCTAACGATCCATTTAACGAATTATTTTATGACATTTTCACAGAACTTGGTCACGATGTAGAAAAGACACCGTCTCAAGCAGCTGGATCAACGGACACAGGCAATGTGAGTCAAGTTCTTCCTACAATCCATCCTCATATTAAGATCGGCGATAACCTTGTCGGTCATACAAGGGAATTCGCCGAAGCGGCTAGTTCGCCGAAAGGAGACCAAGCGGTCATCGATGGCGGTGTAGGGCTCGCGCTTATTGGATTAGAGTTGTTCCTAGATTCAGAGCGATTAGTAAATATCAAACGAGCTTTCGAAGCGTCTCGAAGCAAGCAAAGTGAGCCATTAAGCATATAAAACCCCTACAATTCTTTGCATAAATGTTTCTTCTGTCGTTCATGATAATGAACAGGGGTGATATTTATCGCACGGAGAATGTCCAAACCGAAAACCCACCGCGCTCGTTCAATGTTCAAAGATAAGCTCGGTGAGATTAACCGTATTGTAAAAGCTGCATACCAAGATGACTCAGAAAGAAGATAACGGCTAGGGCTGCTCCGACGGGGCAGTCCTTTGTTGTAGGGGGCGACGTTGTGAGGTCGAGGAGGGGAGAGTGCACGCATTCGACACGGAAGTGCACGCATTCGACAACATCCCCGCGCCTTACTTGATGAATCGTTTCACTAATGTACCCTCCTCCGTGATCGCTAACCGCGGTCACTTTTTTAAATTAAAAGGTTGACAGTAAAAAAAAATACGGGTAATCTATAAAACGTAATCATTACGATTTATATACATGTATAGTAAATAGCGACGATCACGGGAGGTTGGGACTTTGAAAAAATTACTTTTTTTAACGATAGCAAGTAGTGTAATACTTACAGCGTGTCAAGATTCTGGCGATGAAAGCGATGAAGGCACGACAGACGAGGACCCTTTAGCGGTTTCAACGACGTTATATGCGCTTGAGGATTTCACGAGTCGGATTGGCGGGGAGCATGTAGAGGTCGAGAGCATCTATCCACCTAATGCTGATGCCCATACATTTGAACCTTCATCGAGTGAATTTGTGATGTTGGCAGAACAAGATCTGTTTATTTACTCTGGCGTAGGGATGGAGCTTTTGCTGATACAGCGGAAGAAGTTCTCGAAGATGAGAACGTCCATGTGTTTGCAGCTGGAGAGAACCTCGATCTTCGTGGTGAGGGGCATCATGAACATGACCACGGGCAGGAGGAAGAAGATCATGATCATAGTCACGACCACGCCCATGAAGAAGACCATGATCATGCACATGATGAACAGCATGCAGATGAGGATGGCCCGGTCATTCAAGGCGTTCAAGCACTATCATACAGGTGACACGATCGATGTCCACATTGGCGATGCGGATGACGCCGGCGATGGTGAGTGGCACTGGTACACTCGCACGGATGAAGCTGGTGATTGGCAACGTACGGATGTCGAAGGACTCGAATACTCAGGCGAGGCTACGGAAACGAAACAATTAAAAGCGGTTTTGTACGATGAAGAGGACGAAGTTCTACTTGAAACAAATGAAGTGAGCGTGATTATTGATGATCATGACGAAGAACATGGCGTGGGAGATCCACATGTTTTCCTCGATCCTGTGCTCAGTCAGCAAATTGCTGAAAATATTAAAGAAGTCCTCATTGAATTACGACCAGAACAAGAAGATGATTTTACGGCAAACTATGAAGCACTTATTGACGATCTTGAGCAGTTGGATGAAGCGTTAGCAAGCACTTTTGAGGAAGCCGACCACAACCAGATCATTGTTTCTCACGCAGCATACGGGTATTGGGAAGACCGGTACGGATTGGAGCAATTAAGTGTCCACGGTTTATCATCGACGCAAGAACCTTCACAGTCTGAACTTGTGAACATTGTAACGATTGCCGAGGAGAACAACTTAGACTATGTGATTTTCGAAAACAACGTTAGCTCCACGATTACCGAAGTGATTCAATCTGAGATTGGTGCAGAGAGCTTAGTGCTTCGCAACATGGAGAGCATCTCTCAAGAAGACAGTGATAATGACGAAGATTATGTAAGCATGATGCAAATGAACATTGAGATACTTCAACAAGCGCTAAATGATTAAGTGATTTATATTTTGCCACCTATTACAATAATAGGTGGCCAAAAATTGATGACTAGACGATGCCTTGGGCAATCATTGCATCGGCGACTTTCTTGAAACCGGCAATATTGGCGCCATCTGATAAGTTGTCTTCGCATCGATATTTTCGACCTGATGCTAAACTTTTGTCGAAGATTTCTTTCATAATTTCTTTTAGCTGTGTGTCGACTTCTTCAAATGACCAAGATACGCGCGAGCTGTTTTGTGCCATTTCTAGCGCCGATACGGCAACCCCACCGGCGTTTGCAGCTTTACTTGGCGCAAACTGGACGTTGTTATCACGGAAATGATGAAACGCTTCAAGTGTACAAGGCATATTTGCCCCTTCTGCAACAACGCGCACGCCATTCTCGACGAGGCGTTTAGCGTCTTCCCCGTCTAATTCGTTTTGTGTGGCACAAGGCAAGGCGACATCACAAGCGACTTCCCAAATCTTCTTATCCTCGTAATACTCTGCTTCTGGATGATGCTCTGTATAGGCGTGAATGCGTTTCTTCTCGACTTCTTTAATTTGCTTGATTGTTTCTACGTTGATTCCGTTTTTATCATAGATGTAGCCACTAGAATCATTACAAGCAACGACGATGCCTCCGAGTTCAACCGCTTTTTCCATCGCATAGATGGATACTTTACCAGCTCCGGAAACGACAACTCTTTGCCCTTCTAATGTCTTGTTTTCTTCTTTGAGCATATTCTCAACAAAGTACACGACACCGTAGCCTGTCGATTCCGTGCGGGTGAGGCTACCGCCGATGTCGATTTCTTTACCGGTAAAAGCACCGGCCTCTTTTGTGCCGTTAATCTTCTTGTATTGCCCAACCATATAGTTGATTTCTCTGCCGCCGACGCCAATATCTCCTGCTGGAACGTCAACATTTGGGCCGATATATTTTGCTAACTCGCTCATGAAACTTTGAGTAAATCTCATAATTTCTGCATTGGATTTGCCTTTAGGATTAAAATCGGCACCGCCTTTTCCTCCGCCGATTCCTTGACCTGTAAGTGAGTTTTTGAAGATTTGTTCGAAGCCGAGAAATTTGATGATGCTGCTGTTTACGGAAGGGTCAAAGCGAAGACCGCCTTTATACGGACCAAGAGCAGCATTGAATTGGACGCGGTACCCGCGGTTCACTTGAACCGTGCCCTCATCATCGACCCAAGGGACACGAAAGGTAATGAGGCGGTCAGGCTCGACCATTCTCTCTAAAATCCCAAACTTCTGATACTTCGGGTGCTCAGCGAGTAGAGGAACGAGAGACTCGAGGATCTCCTCTGTCGCTTGCTGAAATTCTTCTTCGTGGGGATTTCTCTCTTTTACAGATGCGAGAACCTGATCGACATAGGCTTGCGCTTGTTCTTTAGACATTTGAACCACCCTTTCACTAGGACAATTTATCGAAAAGTTGGCTTCAGTATAACATAGTAAGTTACATCAACTAGTGAAATTGCTCGGTATAGTTCAATGCTATGGAGGAGAAGGAAACTATTGATTCATAAGACGTAACCTTCGACATAAAAGTACATAGAATCGGCTGATAGGCATGTAAATTTCATCGTGATATATTTTTACTATTACTAATAGTCTAAAAAGGAGGAATGCTGATGTATAGCAACGGGCTGAAGAAGTTGATGATGGTTTTTATGTGCTTTTTAGTCGTGTTTAGTTTGATTCCATCGGGTATAAGTAGTGCAACAGAGCATGATATTTCCGAATATTTGGAATTAGAAAAGAAACTCGAACAAGAGGAGACTTCTCAAGATGTTGACGAACCTTATACCATGTGCAAGGAGGGTTAGAAGAATGGGTGGAAATGTCTGAAGGGGACGCGGTAGACCGTGAGCGTACGGATAAGGTTGATCAAGATGTACAGGAAGCTTTTGAATCAGAAGATGATGTGAGCGTGATCGTACATATAGAAGATGGTGAAAGCGAAGATTTCTTAGATGACGCTCAAGCAATTAATCATCGAGCAGAACGCATTCAAACGATTATTGACCAACTTACAGTCAGAGCAGAGACGACACAAACAGAAGTGTTATCGGTGTTAGATAACTTGGCGAGTCAAGGAGAAGCGAGTGAAGTTGCGTCATTATGGATAATTAATGCCATTTCTGTACGTGTTTCAGAAGCTGCACTTGCTGAAATAAAGCAACTGACAGATGTGTCTCATGTTACAAAAGAAGAGACATTTACTGTACCAGAGGTGGAGGTAGAAACAGAGCCGCGCCTTCCTGAATGGGGATTAGAAAAAGTATATGCACCTGACGTATGGGAGACGTACGGCATTGAAGGAGATGGCGTAGTTGTCGGAATTATGGACACAGGTGTTGAAGGTGATCATGAAGCACTCCACGAAAACTACCGCGGCTCAGCAAATAACCACGACTATTCATGGGCAGACTTTTCATCGAATGGATATGCAGACCCTCAAGATGGTCATGGCCACGGCACGCACGTTGCAGGTACGGCAGTTGGGGGCAATGACGGGGAACCGATCGGTGTCGCTCCAGGAGCTGAGTGGATTGCTGTAAAGATTTTTAATGATAGTGGGTCTGCCACAGAGACAGGCATTCACCAAGCGTTTCAATGGTTTCTCGCGCCAGGTGGTGACCCAGAGATGGCACCTGATGTAGTGAACAACTCTTGGGGAAATGCGAATACGTACGCGACCACATTTCTAGAAGGGGTACGAGCTTGGGAAGCCGCCGGGATTTTCCCGTTGTTTTCTGCAGGCAATGAAGGACCAGGAGGGGGAACGATCGGTTCTCCAGCGAGTTTCCCTGAATCGTTTGCTATAGGAGCAACAAATCAATTGGATCAGATTGCCGACTTCTCAAGTCGAGGGCCGGTAGTGTGGGACGGAGAATCTTACATCAAGCCGGAAGTGTCTGCGCCAGGTGCGCAAATCTATTCCGCGTGGCCAGGGGGAGGCTATCATACGATTAGTGGGACATCAATGGCAGCGCCCCACGTTGCCGGCGTCATTGCTCTCATGATTGAAGCCAACCGAGACATGACGATCCAAGACATTCGAAACGTATTAAAAGATACCGCAAGAGCAGAAACACATATGGGCAGCTTGCCGAATGTCATATATGGAGAAGGGATTGCGAACGCCTATCAAGCGGTAACCATCGCAGGTTACGCAGGCACTGTCGAAGGAACACTTACCGATTCTGATGGTAACGCAATTCCCGGCAGCATCGAAGTCGAACAAGAGCAAATCCACGTGGATACGAACGAAGACGGGACGTTTTCTTTTTCAATAAGAGAAGGCAGTCACGTCGGACTTGCTCGAGCATTCGGGTATGAGACGAGTGAATTTTCTTTTGAAGTGACACGTGGGGAAACAGTTGAATTGAACGTCACCTTAAATGAAACAGCACAGACGGATCTCTTAGGATTAATCGTCGATGAAGACGGGGAAGGGGTACCCGCTGCGAGGATTCGGGTGCAAGATGCGCCACTCTCTGCCGTTTGGACAGATGATAACGGGCATTTACGATTCGTGGCTTGCCTTTAGGTGTATACACGTTGAGTGTGAGTGGGCAGGGCATTGTTAACACAACATACGAAGTGGATGTTGCCGCTACCGATGAAGTGACGATTACCGTCCAGCGAAGTGAAACATCGGAGCAGCCGTACTGGCAAACGAGAAATCAGAATGTTGAAAGAAATGCCGTTGCGGATGCACATGTTGATCCATCCTTTTTAGACTTAGCGTGGGAATCATCAGCGCCGGGAAGAACGATTTTCTCCTCACCGGTTGCGAATGAGGACACGATCGTTTATACGACTGATGCGGGCTATGTGCATGCTGTGGATCGTGATCGTGAAGAAACTAGGTGGTCGTACCGTACGCAAAGTTTGAATCGTTCTACGCCGACAATTGCCGGTGATTATGTGTATGTAACAGGAGGACAGAATCAACGGCTATATCGTATTCATCTCGATACCGGGGTCGTGGATTGGGAAATTGTTCTCGACAATGTGCCGATTTATGAGTCACCTCTGTATCATGACGGTGTTTTATATTTAACGTCGAACATTAGTGGAAACACGACGGTCGTGGCGATTCAAGCTGAGGATGGCAGTGAATTGTGGCGAGCCGAAGTTCAAGGGGATACGTACTTTGGTGCGGCGATTGCCGAGGAACAATTGGTCGTAGGTTCATACTCAGGCAGAGCGATTTATGCGTTGTCTCTTGAAGATGGGTCTGAAAACTGGCATGTACAAACGGGTAGCCAAGAAGGGTTTGCGGCAACGCTGCAGTGAAAGATGGCACAATTTATGCGTTTAGTACGAATTTCTCAGCAAATGGGACCCTTTATGCGATCGAAGCGAATAGTGGAACTGTTCTATGGGAAGTTGATGGAATGGGTGATACGCAAGCCGCTGGACCGGTAGTCGCTGGATCAGTTGTGATTGCGAGTTCCGCAACTGTAGGTGGTGTACGGGGATTTGATACCGACACGGGTGAAATGATTTGGGAAAACCGTGAGGTGGGTACAACGGTGAACAACGGGGCAATGGACGGGAGCGGCACCTTTTACTTGTCCGACAATACGAACACATTGACAGCCATTGATAGTGCGAATGGGGAAAGTCTCGGTCAATGGGGAATAGGTGCAGCGAGTAGCTCCGCCCCAGCCATTCTTGATGGGAACTTATTTATGACGACTCATGATGCACTCCTTTCATTTGTGTCCCCAGGTATGCTCACTGGTGTGATTGCTGATGAGTCTGGTGAAGCTTTTCAAGGTACGGTTCGCGTTGTGGGAACGGATCAAGTGGTCACCGCGGACGAGCAAGGGGAGTTTCTTCTCGAAGTATTGCCTGGAGAACATGAGGTGCGTGTCGGTGCGTATGGATACGAGCAGGTTATCGAGACGCTCGAGTTTCGATCTGGGCATATTTATGAGCAGGAGTATTCCTTGGCGCCGGTTGGAGATGGAAGATTTATCGGTACGGTTACTGATGAACGAACGGGAGAACCGATTTCTGGTGTCGAGTTCTCATTACAAGATACTGAAATGGATTGGACAACCAATGAATCAGGCCGATTTGAGTTAGAAGATATTGCTGCCGGAACGTATACAGTAACAGCAAAAGCAGGTGGATATGAAGATTTTCAGTCAGAAGTGACGATTGTTGAAGGGCAGCGAAAAAGAGTGGATTGGCAAATGGCACCTTTTGATATTGCTGTGTTAAACGACTACGAGTCAGCAATAACAGATCTAATTACGCAGCAAGGGTACCGTGCCGAAGAGCGTGAGTGGGATGGTTTTGTTGATGACATTGAGCGCTATGAAGTGGTGTACCTGAACGGGGCATATGGTTCAGGAGGCTGGCAACCGAGTGATGAGGAAGTACGAGATTTAATTGATAAGGCGAATGCCGAAGATGTTGACCTTGTGTTCGCTGATACGTGGGGACCGAGTTATGGATCGATTCAACATCTCGTCGAGTACTACGGGGATCCTGACTCACATCAATCAAATTATGGATCGACTTCTCTTACATTAGAGGTACAACAAGCTCATCCGATATTGCAAGGGTTAGCGCCAGGGGACCGGTTACCCTTTGCAAGTAGTGCAAACGCATCGTGGTTTAACGGGTACAGCGGCATCCATTTGGGAGATATTGAGAGTGGTTTGATCGGGACTGCAGGAACTGGCGTTGCTTACAAACCTGTGTCTGAAGAGAGCGCACATGTGCTGTTATCAACATTTACAGCAGCGAGTTGGAACCAACCTCAACAACATTGGCTACATGGCCAACACGAAGTGTTGCTCGCAACGTTGGATTATTTATTAGATGAAGAAACACGATTTGGAGAACTGCGCGTAACGATCGTGGATACGAATGGGGATCCTTTACAAGCAAGAACGACGGTTCGTGAAACAGGTTTGCAAACGACAGCTGATCGTGACGGTGAAGCCGTGTTGCATCATGAAGAAGGTGAATTTACTGTAGAAGTTCGTCATTCGGGGTATGAGATCGAAACCGTTGACGTTGACTTTGTTTACGGAGAAGCCGTTGTAATAGAAGTGGAGATGGGCGAATCTGACGGCAGTCAGATTATTGGGGACGTCGTGAACGCGCAAACCAACACTCCGCTAGAAGGGGCTACATTGCAGCTGCGTGATGAAGGTGGGGAGGTCATTCAAGAAACGACGTCCGATGGAGAGGGATCCTATGTCTTTACTGAGCTAACAGAAGGCGAATATCAATTAACGTCACAACTCGAATCATTTGTCCACTTCGAGACGACAGTTACGGTCGCGTCTTCCTCGGTTGAGCAACAAATCTTCATGGAGCCGGTACCGAGCGTCGCCATTATAGGAGACCGTGCGATTGGTAATGATCACTTACAAGCCATTTTCGAGGAAGTTAATATAGATGCAGAACGGTACAGTTCAACAGCTGACATACTAGAAACCGTCGGAGACTATGATGTGGTTTGGTTTAACAATGAAACCAATGTCAGTGCATCAGACTTTGCCGCTTTTGAAGAAGCAGCGATAGCGAGGGAAACGAGCGTAGTGTACGGAGACACTTATTTTAGTGGTGGTGGAATTTCGCATCTTCACAACCACCGGGACCATCCTGGGGAACGTACGAGAGTTGACCATCGTCAAACGGCTGCTGAGTATGTTGTTGAAGACGAACATCCGATTTTTGCTAACGAAACAGGCAATATTGGACTGTTAACGCCAACCGCGAGCAGAGTAACTGCGTTTAATGAGTATGATGGATTCTCCCTTGCTCAGGTGGCACATGTAGGTGAAGCGCCTCACGGAACAGGTGTGGCGTTCACGCCGACATCACCGGAGAGTGTTGAACTTCTCATGAGTGCTCATGCCGTTGAGATCGCCAAGTCTGGTGATGATTATACGGCATCCGGGAAGGACATGTTCATCGACGCAACCCTTTGGGCCGCGTACGAACAGTTTTACGAAGTAGCAGGAACGGTAACCAATGAAAATGGCGAAGCCATTCGCGCGGATGTGACGGTTTCAATCGATGATGCGACGCTCGCAGATCGAACAGCTGAAGATGACGCTTCTTTCACCATCCCATCCATTGCTGGTGAAGCAAATGTGCGCGTGGAGGCATTTGGTTATGCGACAGAAGAAATTGAGGTAAGCATAAATGAAGATCTTGAGATGCTGGATATCGTGCTACAAACGGCTGAAGATGCGGGTAGCATTCAAGGCAGTGTGAATCAACTTTTTGAGTACGGTGCGATTGCAAATGTAGAAGTATCACTCCGGCCAACAGACCGCACTACGGTAACGAATGCTGAAGGGAGCTTCAGATTTGACGCAGTAGAGCCAGGTTCTTATACCGTTTGTTTGTATAAAGAAGGGTTGTTGCGTGAAGAAGTTGATGTGGATGTAGCTCCGAATGAGAATGTCCAGTTAGAAATAGGGATGCGGAGCTCACCAACTGTAGGAATTATTGTTGATCGGTCATCAGGAACTGGTCCTAACCTGAGCAGTTATTTACAATATCAAGGGTACGAAACTGAAGATTTTCTATATACGGACACAGAAATGATTGAAGAAGTGGATCTCGTATTTGCCAATTCTGATTTCAATAACCAGCTCATTCCGAGCGAAGAGGAGTTTATCCGCTTTACAGAAGCATTAGATGCGTCTCGTACTCCTGTGATTTGGACAGGTCAACATGGTGGCAGAGGAAGCATTCGTTATCTCGTAGATTATATGAATGATCCTGAAATAGAGTACCGGGGAAATGTGGCCGGTGAGAATACAGCTTTGGTGACAGCAAATGATCACCCAATCTTTGAAAATGTGGATGAGACATTTACATTTACGAATCAATCCAACTACTATTACGGTTTTGATGGGTACAGTGGCAACATCTTAGCTGAGCAAACAAAAGAAGGCGTGGACAACATCGGTAGCATGGTCGGGATGAAAGGGAGGACAGCAGAAAGTATCGAAATTCTGCTGGCAGGTATGACCATTAATACTCACTTCTATCCTGGGCATGAGAACTATGATGACAATCGCGCGCAAATTATTGATAACGCGATTCTTTATGCAATCGACACAGAAGAAAGTTATGCAGGCGAAATTCAAGGGACGCTCATGAACAACTTCGGTACACCGGTCCAAGGTATCATTCACATTGAGGAGACTGGGGATGAAGTAGAAACACGTGATAATGGCGAATTTTTTGTCGCGTTGCCTGAAGGCACGTACACTCTTCATTTCTCTGCGTTTGGGCATCGAGATGTTACGTATGAACAATCGATACAAAATGGTGACATTATTGAGCAAGTATTTGAACTGGAAGCGGATCAATCAGGGCAACTGATCGGTGAAGTATTAGGAGCAGGAGAACCGTTAGAAGGGGTAGTTGTCGACGTTATAAACAGTGGTGTTACAACATCGACGGGAGAAGACGGCACATTTGCCGTAACACTTCCGGAAGGAAATTACGATATTCGTTTTTCTAAAGAAGGATTTCAACCTGTAACAGACCAAGTAACGATCATTGAGGGAGAGGAGACGTCAGTACAAATCAATCTATCAGGGGCAGAAGATGTTGCGCTGTTTGCCTCTCCTGTAAATCATGATCGTTTAGGACCATTGCTTGCAGAAGAAGGTTATGATGTGTCCGAGTATACAAGGGATCAAGTTGAACAGCTGACAGAACAAGCAGGTGAGTATGAGGTGATTATTATGAATGAAGCGCCTGCACCTGCCTCAGAACAAGCGTTTCAACAATTGATTCAAGCAGCAGATGATGCGGAGACGAGTCTCGTGTTTTTAAGTCAATTTGGAGCGAGTCCGATTAATGCGTTGCGTGATTATACTGGGAACCCGGGTAACACGTCTCAAGGGTTTGTAGCGAATACCGTTCGTTTTGAAGTGGCCGAAGAGCATCCAATTTTTGCAGGGTTTGATGAAGGAGAGCAAATTGATGTGCTTCATAACGCGAGTGGGAACCAACAGTATGCGGTATTTAATGACTACGATGGACAAGTGATTGCAAGTAGCGTAGGCTCTGAGCAACAAGAGCTCGGTTCTAGCATCGGATACGAATTCCGTTCAAGTAACCATGTTCATTTGCTTATGGCAGGACTCGCATCGTCCACATACGGTCATCCGAATCATCGCTGGACAGAAGATGCAAAAACGATATTCATTAATGGGATTCAATGGGCTTCACAATCGGCATCTTCAGAAATTGTGGGTGTCGTCACAGACGAAGACGGTGAGAGGTTGGAAGGCGCAACCGTGCGTATTGATACGCTTGATCGTCAGACTGTAACAAATGAAGAGGGTGAGTATCAGCTTAGTGTTGCAGCAGGTGATTACACAATCCGAGCGGAGCGAGACGGCTATGAATACGAAGAAAAGCAAGTGACTGTCGCAAGTAATAGTGAATCAGTAGAAGTGAACTTCACATTGCAGTCACTGCCGGTTATGCAAGTGTCGGGTGTTGTTACAGATGGTACAACGGGGGACTCGTTACAAGAAGTGAGCGTAGTATTGGATAACGGAGAAACAAGAAGTACCGAAACAAACGCTGGTGGAGAGTACGTATTCGAAGGATTGGTAGCAGGATCTTATACAGTTGAATTCCACAAAGAAGGTTACATGAATGTGGTGAGAGAAATCACTCTAGAAGATGGGAATGACGAAACGGTAAATGTGGAACTGTCAGCATACGATGTTGCTGTTGTTGGTGATTACCGAGGAGAGCTAAGCACGTTCTTACAGCAACAAGATATCGCAGCAGTGTCGGTTCAAGCAGACAGAGAATTCAACGTAGAGGCGTTTGAACTTGTGATTGTCAATGAAGCGCCAGATGCTTCTCAACTCCAACAAATCATTGATCGTACGGACGCTGCCAATGTGAGTCTCGTCCTGTTGGATACGTGGGGGAATAGTGGCACGTTCCAAGCATTAAGCGAGATCTTTGACGGGTTCCATCGAGACGAGCAAGGTTACGGTGAAGGGGCAGTTTCGATCCAGACCGAAGACCATCCAATCTTTGCGTCGTTTGCCGATGAGCAAATAGAGATTCTAGCTGAAGGAAGTCCGTACGCAACGTTTGCAGGTTATGAAGGAACCGCAAGTGGGCAAGTTGTTGTCGGTGATACGGAACGAGGTACAGGGTTTGGGTATGAATACCGAAGTAAATTTCATGTACACGTATTACTTTCTATGTTTGCCGTCAATAACATGACAGGCCCTGAACGAGGGTGGACGACAGATGGAAAAGACTTGTTCCTTGAAGCCGTTAATTGGGCGAAGGAAGCAGAAATGGATGAAGTGCCGCTACCTAACGCACCGGTTTGGAAAGAAACATCAGGTGAATACCGCGAACGTTCCATAATTGTAGAAGGCACAGCCGATCCGAATACACGGATTGAAATCTACGCAGGTGAAGAGCGATTGGAAGCGGTATACAGTGACGAGCATGGCGTGTTTTCTACCAGGTTAACACTCGCTCCTGGTGAGTATGTACTTCATGCAGAAGCTGTAAACGAATCAGGCAGTGTTCGATCCGATGATGAAATGGTCATTACAGTGTTACCGGCAATCGAGCTGCCAGATCCAAGGCCTTCCGATCAAGATGACGCCGCTTAACAAAATAGCGACGTGAAATTGAAGAAAATCCCCCTGAATCATCGGATGATTTAGGGGGATAGTGTGGTGAAGATTCGTTCGGCTTCTGCGCTCGAACCGAATTGGCCGATACTAGGGTTTAACGATCTAGACCTAATAACCTCAAGCTTTTAAAGAATTAGAAATAAACAGTGCATCCCGCACACTTCCGCATTGATCTGAGTGAGTAATGCAAGAGTGAACTCACGCTAGTCAAGTATACGAAGAAGTGTGCGTTTGCATTCGTTCTCTACCGAGATTAAGGTAGTGTTTGCTTTCATATATCTCTAGTTGAATGGTATTTGGGAATCATTAGGAGATCGGTGATCTAGATCGCTTTTTCGCGATCTGCTGAACATTCAGTGGTGAAGGCTCCTCATTTTTGTGATTTTTAGGTGGATGGTAATCTAGATCGTTTGGGAGCACCACAGGTCGCCTCATATTAGCTAGTCTATGAAGCTTCGTTTCTCCACCGAAATCTTCCCTGTGTATTCATATAAAACCTCTGGTGCTAGCAATCAGAGGTGCCAAAGAAAAACCTAAACGGTCTTAGGCATGATTCATGCCGATATTTTCTATATCGAACCCTCTCAATAACGGTAGTAAAAACTAAGCGATCGTTTAAATGTTCCAAGCTTTCATTAGGCTTGAGAGTGCGTCTGGAAGTTCGTGTTCAGCTAAAGATCCGAACCCAAAGACAATTCGTGCATGCTTATACTCTGGTGCGGTTAGAGAGTAATAGGAGAGTGGGTAAACTTTCAAATGTTCTCGTTCTGCAGCTTCAACCAATTCATTTTCAGTCATGTGATTCTTAACAACAAGAACGATGTGTAAGCCGGAATGCTCACCAATGATTTGCAATGTATTCTCGTACGGTCGCAACAATTGTATAACGGTATCTAATTTACGACGATAGATTTTTCGCATGCGATTGAGATGTTTCTCGAAGTCACCCGTTTTCATAAATGAAGTGAGAACGTGTTGATCGATTCTTGATACGGTAGAGTGATAGTCAGAAAATGCGTTTTCGTAACGGTCAGATAGTGGCTGCGGCATGACCATATAGCTAATTCGGGCAGACGGAATTAACGACTTGGAAAAGGATCCTAAGTAGATTACCTTGCCGTCTTGATCCATGCTTTGCAAAGATGGGATTGTTTTCCCTGTATAGCGAAATTCACTATCGTAATCATCTTCAATAATGTATCGACCGCTCTTGCCTCGTGCCCAGTCTAGTAGCTGCTTTCTTCTATTAATTGAAAGCACTGAGCCGTATGGGAAATGATGTGATGGGGTCGTGCATACAACATCGATTGTGGAGTCTATAATATCATCCACACGTATTCCTTTGTCGTCGACAGGAATGGGTTGGAGTTTATGGGCGTAATTTTTGAGCAGTTTTGGCATTAATTGATACCCAGGATCTTCAATGCCGAACGTTTGCTCATCGCTGAGCAATAAAAACAATTGTTGAACTAACACTTCAATTCCTGCCCCGACAACAATTTGATCGACGGAGCAGGCAACGCCTCTAGAATGATAAAGATAAGAGGCAATCTCTTCGCGAAAGGACCGCTCCCCTTTCCCATCACCGAGCAATAGCAAATCGTGATTGGACTCTTCCATCGTGTTTCTAAAATGTTTGCGCCACTTGTCATAAGGAAATTGGCGGCTGTCTATCTGTGCAGGGTGAAACGTGTAACGATGGGCGTGTTTCTTTGAAGGATACGATGCGGCTACACTACTGGTCGGTGCTACATATTCCAAAGATTCAAATGCTTGTACGAAATATCCCTTGCGAGGAAGTACGGCGATGTATCCTTCCGCGTGTAACTGTTCATAGGCGGTTTCAATTGTATTCTGACTAATTTTAAGGAAGGTCGCTAGCTTTCTTTTGGACGGAAGCTTAGAGTTGTAAGCGATTCTGCCAGAAATAATTTCATTTTTTATGTGTGTGTAAAGCTGCTCATATAGAGGCGTTGTGCTCGTTCGGTCCAGTTCACACCAAAGTTGATCCATCGTTTTCACCTGACCCCATCAAAAATTAAAAAACTGACACTTATAACAATACCAGATGTCTTTTATACTTTGAAGCATCAATCACTTACATACTATGGAGGCGTTACGATGGATAAGTTCGTCGGTACAGATCGTGTGAAACAAGGGATGGCACAAATGCAAAAGGGCGGCGTCATTATGGACGTTGTGAATGCGGAACAGGCAAAGATTGCTGAAGAAGCAGGGGCAGTTGCGGTTATGGCTTTAGAAAGAGTACCTTCGGATATTCGTGCAGCTGGAGGCGTTGCTCGAATGGCTGACCCTAGAATTACTGAAGAGGTAGTGAATGCTGTTTCGATCCCGGTCATGGCGAAAGCAAGAATTGGTCATATCGTGGAAGCGCGTGTATTGGAAGCAATGGGTGTTGATTATATTGATGAAAGTGAAGTTCTAACGCCTGCAGATGAAGTTTTTCATTTAAATAAGCGAGAGTTTACAGTTCCCTTCGTATGTGGTGCGAGAGATTTAGGGGAAGCGTCAAGAAGAATTGGCGAAGGCGCGTCGATGATTCGGACGAAAGGTGAACCTGGGACAGGAAACATCGTAGAAGCTGTACGCCATATGAGAAAAATGCAAGCACAGATCAAGCAAATCGCTAATATGTCGACAGATGAGATTATGACAGAAGCGAAGAATATTGGTGCGCCGTATGAATTGTTGCTTGAAATTAAAGAAAAAGGCCACTTGCCTGTCGTGAACTTTGCCGCAGGAGGCATTGCCACTCCTTCGGATGCTGCATTAATGATGCAACTTGGTGCGGATGGTGTGTTTGTCGGATCAGGCATCTTCAAATCTGACCACCCTGAGAAATTTGCCCGAGCAATTGTTGAAGCGACCACTCACTTTACAGACTACACGCTCATTGCTGAGCTATCTAAAGATCTCGGTACCGCAATGAAAGGACTTGAAATCTCTACATTGGCACCGGCGGATCGCATGCAAGAGAGAGGTTGGTAATGTCAACGATTGGTGTGCTTGCTTGCAAGGAGCGGTAGACGAACACATTCGCATGATTGAAAAGAGTGGTGCAAATGCGATCGCTGTAAAGCGAGTAAGCCAACTTGAAGAGATCTCAGGGTTAATCATTCCCGGGGGAGAGTCTACTGCCGTGAGAAGACTCATTGACAAATATCACTTTTTTGAACCGTTGCAAGCCTTTGCGCAATCGGAAAAACCAGTGTTTGGTACGTGTGCGGGTTTAATATTAATGGGAAGAGATCACCTGCGTCTCATGGATATGGAAGTCGAGCGAAATGCTTTCGGACGACAACGAGAAAGTTTTGAAGTGAAACTACGGGTGAAAGGTGTTGCAGAGGAAGTTGAAGCAGTTTTTATTCGAGCGCCTCTTGTCAGAGCTGTCGGTGCATCCGTCGATGTATTGAGTACGTACAATGATGAAACTGTTGCTGTTCAGGAAGGGAATTTTTTAGCTTGCTCATTCCATCCCGAGCTCACAGATGACTTGAGTATGCACCGGTTGTTTGTGGAAATGGTTGAAAATGCATGTACTGTGTAAACGTTGACTGCCTCATCGCTACTAAATTATAGCGGTGAGGCAGTTTTTGCAACGAGTGTCGCTAGTTAACGTCAGTTTGATGTAAGGAGCTGGTGATGTTGAAAAGGTGGTTTGTACCAATCATTTTTGTCGCGTTTCTACTCGGATGTGGCCAAGTACCGAAAGTGCCGACACTGCAGTTATTCATCAAATGGAGTCATTTCACAATGTTGCACCCGATTCTTCTATTAAAATTGAAGATCGTGATGTCTTACGATCCATGCAACGCTGGATAAATAGCGGTAGTGCTGAACGTGGAGCCGTCGATACGACTGATCCTCATTTCAAAGTTGAGTTCCCAGAGGAATCTTTTTATATTTGGACGACACCAAAAGGGGGTAGTATAATGGATACAGAAGATACCCATACGCTCCACTCGATGACAAACTGGGGGAATGAAAACATGCGTGACTTCCTCAAACAATACTTCACGTTGGAAGATGAATAGGTTAGTAATGTTGTGTGGGAATTATTAGATTTCGCGAAAAGGGTTGCATAACTTCTGTGCAACATGCTATATTAATGCATGTCGAAAAGATGACATACACCATTCATATGCGCCCGTAGCTCAATTGGATAGAGCGTCTGACTACGGATCAGGAGGTTAGGAGTTCGACTCTTCTCGGGCGCGCCATTTTCTTCATTAATATAGAGATTCGCCGTTCAGCTCTGTGGTCTTCTTGGGAAGGAACAAGAAGGTCGAGGAAACAAAGGAGCGAGAGAGTGAGCGTACACCGTACGCGACTCGAACGAACGAGTGCAGATGACGAAGAGATTCGCCGTTCATTTTCAAGAAGAACGGGAAGTAGCTCAGCTTGGCAGAGCACTTGGTTTGGGACCAAGGGGTCGCAGGTTCAAATCCTGTCTTCCCGACCATGATTGCCTAAATACATACTTACATTCATGCGGGTGTAGTTTAGTGGTAAAACCTCAGCCTTCCAAGCTGATGATGTGGGTTCGATTCCCATCACCCGCTCCATTTAAGAAAATGGGCCTGTAGCTCAGCTGGTTAGAGCGCACGCCTGATAAGCGTGAGGTCGGTGGTTCGAGTCCACTCAGGCCCACCATCTAAAAACTTTTGAAATAAAGTATTGACGGTGGTTGTTAGGAAATGTTACATTAGAATTCGCGCTTCGGAAACAACCGACAAGCCGAAAAAACACCACGAAAAAGTTATTGACACTACATTGACTGAGTGGTAAGATAGAAAAGTCGCCAAAACAGCGACAGAGCAGCAA